>VEQI01000129.1 GCA_018883305.1 Limnohabitans sp.
TCATTGACGTTGGCCAGTGAGATCACCACCGCCAATGCCGAAGCGAGCTATCGTGTGCACAAGCGCGTGGAGCGCATTGCCACCATGGGTGAGTTTGTCAACGCGTTGAATGCGTCTACCTTGCTCAAGCCAGGCACCTCGGCGTCCTACAACGCTGTCACCGGTGAGTTGAAGATTCCGTTCAGTGCCGTGCTGGCGCTGCCGGCGCTCACCCGTTCGCTGAACCTGAATCTGGCGGCCAATGCAGATCTGTCACTGTCCACGTCGGCGGTGGCCTCGGTCAATGTGAATGTAGGCGTCGACTTTGATCTCATCCTCGCATTGGGTGGTGGCCAGTTCACGATGGCGCTGGACCATTTTGTGGCCTCGGCCGGTATCAGCGCCGATGTCAAGGACTTGGAAGTGTTGGCCAAACTGGGCTTCGTGGCCTTGCAGGCGGGTGGCGTGGGAACGGGCTCTGAAGTGCATTTGGGCGCACGCCTAACGGCCTCGCTAGACCGCACGCCTGGTGTGGTGGGCGGTGAGCGCTTCAATGTCACCAGCCTGCTGGCCGAGGCGCCCTCAGCCCTGCATTTTGGTTTCAGTGGGGATGCCTACGCGCGCCTGCGCGGTCTGCAACTCAAGACGGCCGGTGCGGGTATGAACATTGGTGCGGGTCTGGAGTTGGGCCTGTATGTGCAGGACCTGACCAACTGGTCCAGCTTCAAGCTGGTGACGACGAGTCAGTTCGACATCAAGAATGCGGCGCAACGGCAGGCCCTGGGTCTGACCGACCGTGATGTGGTGGCCGTGTTGCCCGACCTGGGGGCCGTGCTGGACCTCAGCCGCCTGAGCTTCTCGGACATCATGGGCGGCTTGCGCATGGTACTGGATGTGATGGACACGGCGGTGGGCGAGCAGGCTTTCTATACCCAGAAGCTGCCGTTGCTGGACCATTCGCTCAGTGACATTCTGAATTTTGGTGACACCCTCCTGGCGCGCATTGAAAAGGCCGGCGCCACGCCCGCTGGCGCACTGGATGAAGCTGAAAAAATCATCGAGGAAGCGCTGGGACTGCCCCCCGACATGCTGGACTTCACGCTTGACAGCGCGGGCAAACGTCTGTTGCTGGACCTGCAACTGCAGCAAAGCGTGACCAACGATTTCCGTGTCAACCTGGATCTGGCCACGCTGGCCGGCATGGTGGGTTTGGAGTTGCCGGGCGATTTCGCCAATTTGCTGGATGCCTCCGGCAAGGCGGCTGGCACCTATACCGTGGGCGCCAGTCTGGTGGCTCGCGTGGCCATTGCGCTGCCGGGTGCCGCTGTCGGCACGCCTTTGGTATCTCTGGTGGATTACGACGAGCAAACAGGCAAGGGGACGCACCTGGACCTCTCGGCCAGCCTGCGCGCCAGTGACCTCATGCTGAGTTTCAGTGTGGGCAAGGTGGCCTTGGGCGTCTTCAACGGCAAGGTGGTCATCGACGAAGATGGCAAGATCGACACCCTGGCGCCAGCGGTGCTGCGTGTGGCACTGGACAAGGGCGTGCCTAAGATCTCGGCCAAGGGGGCGTTGGACATTGATCTGCCGGTCAATCTGGTGGCTTTGTCGCGGCAGATCCCGCTGGGCAACCTGCACATCTACACCGACCCCACGCTGGGCTCGGCGGGGTTGCCCACGTTGCTCGCCCAGATCGCAGGCTTGCAGGCGGGTAGCTCAGCCCTCAAGCTGGAGCTGCCAGACTTCAGCCGTGCGGTTCCCAGCGATGTCTCTTTGCTGGACGTCATCTATGACCCGAGCTTCCTGCTGGATGGCATTGACCTCGGTTTGGGGACTGTGCAAGACATTTTCCAAAATAGCCTAACGGTGGACATTCCGTTTATCGGCACCCACCTGGCGGACGCCGGGCAGCTGATCGGCAACTTGCGGGCGGGTCTGTTGACCGATTTACGCGCCAAGTTGTCGGGTCCGGGCAAACCCATCGAACTGGCCCGTGAAGCCCTGTTCAATACCTTCAAGGGGTTGGGCATCCTGATGGACACCAACCAGGACAAGGCCATCACCATTGACGACGTCATGGTGGCGTTCTACAGCGAGGCTGGCGTCAAGACCATGGTCTGGACACCGGGCATGACATTGCCCAAAACCGGCGTGGATTCCATCCGATTCGACATGGATCTGGGTGGACGTGTGCTGGGACTGGGTGTGGACATCCCGCTGGATCTGAACCTGCCGGGCTTGACGCTGAACATCGATGGCGGTTTCTCGCTCAGCGCCGATTGGCAGTTCGATTTCGGTTTTGGTCTTTCAGCCTCCAGTGGCTTCTTCCTGACCACCAACGCCAACAAGGACGATCCTGAACTCAGTCTGGATGTTCGCGCATTCCTGGATGGAGACCCCAAAGATGCGGATGTGATCACGCCCTTCGAGGGCAAGGGCAAGCTGCTGTTCTTTGAAGCCTCAGTGAAAGATCAGTACGTGGACCCTGTGACCGGTGCCAAGGGCAGCGGATTGTCCGGTCATCTGGCGCTGGACCTGACCGGCGACAAGTCCAACCGACTGACGTTGGATGCGGTGCTGTCCAACCCGACCAAGGCTTTCCAGGTGAACTTTGGTGTGGCCGCCAACATGGATCTGGCGGTTTCGCTGGCGGCCACGGGCCTGCCGGCGTTGAAGGCAGATCTGGTGTTGGGCTGGGACTGGCATCTGGGGGACAAGCGCGTCACCTTGCCAGACGTCTCGATCAACAACATCCGCCTGGACTTGCGTTCGTCGGTGATGGACTTCCTCATGCCCATTGCCAAGAAAGTGGCGCAAACGGTGGAGCCCTTCCGCGATGTGGTCAATGCGCTGACCACCCCCATCGTGGGGTTGGACCTGGTGTTGCCCAAGGACCCGACGCTGCGTGGTCTGATCGACATGGTGTGGAACATCGCGATGGCTGACAAGCCGCCCATCAACTGGGCCTTCCTGGATGCGGTGAAATTCGCGCTGGACATGCCGTCCATCCTCCAGTCTCTGATGTCATTTGGCGCGGGTGTGCCCATCGGCAGCATCAAGGGGCTGCTGTCCGGTCAAGTCACCTTTGAACGCAGCGCAGCGCTGGACCTGGAACTCAATGACTCGTCGTCGATCATCGGCATGTTCAATGCCAAGCTGTCGCAGGTGAAAAACCAGGCCTCAGGCGGTAAGGCCCTGACGACGGCCGCCCGCTCGGGGCTGCAGTTCATGCCCTACATCACGGATATTTCGAACTGGGCCAAAATTTTCAGTGGCGGCAATGCCACCTTGTTCACCTACGAAATGCCCTACCTGGAGTTCGAGCTTTACAACTTCGACGTCCTGGTGTTCGAGGCCAATCTGGCGGTAATGTCTGCAGGCATCATCCCCATTCCTCTGGTGATCCCGGTCTATGCTTTCGGTGGGGTACGGCTCTACGCTGATTTGTCCTTTGGCTTTGACACATACGGTGTTCAAAAAGCGTTCCAGGGCGGTAGCGTGCTGGATGTTCTGGACGGGTTCTATGTCAATGACTGGTCCATGCCAACGTTCAAGAACGGTGCATTTGTGCCGGGAACTGGCGGTCTGGAAAAACCCGAGCTGGGCATCAGCATCGAGATCGGTTTGAAGGCGGGCATCGGCCTGGCTGGCATCAAGGCCGGCCTGGGGGCCAGTCTGCAACTCAAGGTGGATGCTGACTTGAACGACATCAAGGTGGGCACAGTCACTCGCGATGCTGAAGGTCAATTCGTCTCGGTGACCTACAAAGGCGATGGCAAGGTGCGCGCCTCGGAAATGCTGGCCATGATGGCTTACCCTGGCCTGATCCCGGGTGTGCCTGGCGGTGTGTTCAACTTGTTCGACCTCAAGATCACGCCCTACATCAATGGCTACCTGTGGGCCAAGATTCTGGTCCTCAATGTCAATGTGCCGCTGTTCAGCCTCAAGCTGGGTGAAATCAACCTGCCGGCGCCAACGGTCAAACCCGTGCTGGGTCACATGGAGGGCAGCACCCTGGTGCTCAATGCGGGCTCGCGGGCCGCAGAGCGCCTGTTCATCAACACCCAGGATGGGGCCGAGTCTTTCATCCTGAGTGGCCGGGAGGGGACCAATACGGTGGGCGTGGAATTCCAGGGCTTCTATCAGGAGTTCGCCGGGGTCACGCGTGTGTTGGTGGATCTGGGTGAAGGCAATGACACCCTGGACGCTTCACGTTTGAAGGGCACCATGACGCTGGATGTGACCGGTGGTGCAGGCAACGATACCGTGTTGCTGGGCGCAGGCGGTGGCAAGGTGGTGGACCTGCTGGGCGACAACACGCTGCGCGCCATGGCCACCAGCGCCGCTTCCGTCATGTTGGTCAGCGGTCGGGGGCGTGACAAGCTCTATGGAGGTCTGGGCAACGACGTGTTGTATGCCGGCGCTGGCGCCAATGAGTTGGATGGAGGCGGTGGCAACGACACCTTGTATGCCTTGCAAGGCATCAACAAGCTGATCGGCGGCAATGGCGAAGACACCTATGTGTTCAGCGGTTCGCTGGGTGTGAACGTCCTGACCGAGAACGGCAAGGACGCCAGCCATGTGGACTTCTCTGGCAGCTTGCCCGCGAGCTTGCTGGGCATCGTGGGGCCCTTGCCGGGCGCGCCCACGGTGTCCATTCCCGCCGCTTACAACGTGGTGGTGGGAGAGGCCTCTGCGCTGAACTTCTATGGCAAGCCCTTCGGCGGCGATCTGGCAGGCAATGCCACGGTGACCTTGTCTTTGGCGGCGGGTACGCTTCAAGCTGCCAGCGCCGATGGCGTGACCGTGTCTGGCGCCAACACGGCAAAGATGACCTTCACGGGCACGCTGGAGAAACTCAACACTTACTTCACCGCGATTGATCGCGTGAAAGTGGTGTATGCGGGTGCGGACGCCAGCCAACAACTCAAGGTGCTGGTGGACCAAGATGGCAAGACCACGCAAGCCAATGCGCAACTGTTGGCCAGCGTTACTTCCAGCGTGGCGCAGGACTGGACCGAAATGGCCGTGGGCTCAGACATCCTGGTGGCCATCTCCAACACGTCTGACACCGAGTTGGGCGTGTACGTGTCGCGCGACATGGGCCTGAACTGGGTATCGGTCAATGTGCCTCGTGGTGCTGACTACCAGGCGGTGTCCATTTCGCCGGATGGACATCAGATGGTGGCCTTCACCAAGACGGGTGACTATGTCATATCGAAAGACGCTGGGGTGACCTGGACGACAGGTAAGGCACCTTCGGACAACTACTCGGAAGTCCTCATGCTGGACGATGCCAGTCTGGTGACCTTGGACCAGACGGGCAGCAACCGTTACTTCTATTTCAAAAACGTGTTCAACTGGGGTTGGAAGACGGATTACTTCCCGGGCCTCATGCGTGTGCTGGAGGTCGACGGCAAGACTTGGCGTACCGTCACAGGTGCGGCGAATGCCAACTGGACGGCCATGACCGCCAACGCCGATGGCTCACGCCTGCTGGCAGCCAGCGGGGCCTCATCCAACAACGGGACGGCTGGTGCACTTTACCTGGGTGTGCCAGGGTCGGATGGTCTCTCTTGGTCGGACTGGAAAAACATCACGCCCACAGAGGTTTCCAACGGCAACTGGGTCGCGGTTGACATGGATGCCACTGGCACGCATTTGGTGGCTGCCCGGGCGGGGGGGCAGCTCTATCTGGCTGACACCACACAAGCCAATTGGAAGTGGAGAGAGAGCGGTTTGTCGGGGAACTGGACCTCGGTCTGGATGAGCGACGACGCACAAACTTTGGCGGCCACAGCCAACGGCGCATCGGGCGGTGTGTGGATTTCTCGTAACGGTGGTGTCACCTGGACCTGCGCGACGGGTAGCTTTGCCGCGGGCCTGGACTGGCGAGGCGCCACGGTGGACCTGGCGAGTGGCGACGTGGTGGCCATGGCCAGTGGTAAACCCATCTATCGATTCAAGCCCGTGGCGACTGGGGCGGCGCCCAACATCGTGTTGGCGGACACCCTGTATGCAGCTGGCAGCAAGACCAGTGACTTGATGCTGCCTGAAGGCGTGCTGGTAGATGCAGATTCCGCGCGTTTGACGGTGACACTGGCCGCAAGCAGTGGCCAGTTGATGTTGACGGCACAAGCCTTGGAACAAGCGCGACTGAGCAGCGGTCTGTCCAAAGCCAGTGTGATACGCGTGACGGCCTCATCGCCCAACAGCCCGGCCAATGAGCAGGTGGCCTATGTCAATGACGGGAGCAATAAAACCAAGTACCTCAATTTTGACGGACCTGGCAGTGGCCTTGTCATGACCCTGTCCGCACCCGAGGTGATCCGTCAAATGCAGCTCACCTCTCGGACCAATGACGATATTCCGCAATGGGATCCGGCCACCTATGAGCTGTACGCTTCCAACGACGCCCTGGCCTGGGACAGTGCTGCCTGGACCAAGGTGTCTTCTGGCGCCGTGGGATTGGCCAATGCGCGCGGGTCCGTGGTGACCCTCTCGGTTGACAACAGCACGGCTTACCAGTTTTACAAGGTGGTGTTTCCCACCGTCAAAGGCACGCTCAACGGCAAGGCTTACATGCACATTTCCGAGGTGGCGCTGTTCGCGCCCAAGCTGACGGTGAGCCAGCAAGACGGTGTGGTGCGTCTCAGTGGTGACGCCGCTGACATGGCGGCCTTGCTGACCCGCGCTGGCAATGTGCAGTTTGTGCCTGGCGCCCAAGGGGCGGATGGTGAATTGGTCTTCACGGCCAATGACGGTGTGAATCAAACCATCAAGCGTGTGATGCTGCAAGAACGTGAGCCCTTCGCCATCAACGCCACCTACAACGCTGGCAATTTCGAGGTGTTGGGGCTGACGGGCAACGGCTTGCGCGTCACGCGCGCCGATCTGGAGACAATCCGCCTGGGCTCCTTGGCTGACCAGTTGTCGGTGCTGAAGTTCAGCGACCAACCCATCACCTGGGTGTCCTCTGGCGGTGCCGACCAAGTGGTTGTCTGGATGGGCAACACCACCACAGGCAACGGTGAGCTGAAACTCACGGAAACCTTCAGCGACGAGGTGCAAGCGGTCAACATCGTGTCGGTCAAAGCGTCGTCGGGCAACAACCCTGTCGGCGAGGGGGTGACCAACATCATCGACGGCAATACGGGCACCAAGTATCTCAATAAAGACGGTGTCGGGAGTGGTCTGACGATGTCGTTGGCGACCTCCACCGTGGTGACGAGTTTGTCACTCACCACCCGCACCAATGACAACATTCCACAATGGAATCCCACCTCCTACACCTTGTACGGTTCGAACACCGATTTGGCCTGGGGCGATGCGGCTTGGACGCAGGTGGCGTCCGGTGACACCGGCTTGCGGGGCGCGGGTAAGGGGGTGACCAACACCGTCAGTTTCACCAACAGCACGGCCTATCAGTATTACAAGCTGGTGTTCACCGGCAATGGGGGTAGCTGGAACAACCAATCGTATGTACATGTCTCCGAGGTGGCCATGTTCACGCCGGTGCGTACCACCGACTTGCGTGACGACACCCTCACCGTTCAGCTCAAGCCGTTGGCCAGCAGTTCCACCAAGAACGTGATCCAGTTGGGCACAGGGCAGTTGGTCAGCGGCGTGGAGAAAGTGGTTTGGGACGAGACCCTGGGTGTGTTGAACATTGTGGGCGACAGCGTGGAGATCACCTACCTGGCGGGGGCATCCAGCGAGAGGATTGAGCTAGGCCGTGGTACCGTGCTCAAGGTGACAGCCGATCGTTTGACCGTGATTGGCGATGTTTACGCCAAGGACTTCGATTTCACCATCAACAAGCGCATGATTCTGAAAGGTGGCCTGTACACCTACGACAACCAGGACAAGAAGCCACCTGGTACGGTACTGTCCACGCAGCCCCTGTCAGCGGGTGAGACGTTTGATCTGAGCACGGTGAACACGCCGATGTATGCCATTCAAGTCACGCCTGCCGACGACACCACGCCGATCCGTCTGGGCGGCACAGGGGGAGGGATCTCGCTCGATCCAGCGGCCCTGGCCAGCATGCAGACCAAGGAGCTGGTGTTGGGTGCCAATGGCGGCAGCAACCCGATCCAGATTGGCGGTAACGGTGCTGCCATCGTGGTGCCTGTGCCCTTGGTGATTCAGGCTCAAGGTGAAAACGGCAAGATTGCCATTCAGGGCGATCTGACCGGCAAGGTGCTTGAAATTTATGGTCCGGGCAACAC
>VEQI01000130.1 GCA_018883305.1 Limnohabitans sp.
TTTCCATATTGACGACCATGCGCCGGGCCTGGTGTTTTGGCACCCCAAGGGCTGGACCGTCTGGCAAGGGGTTGAGCAGTACATGCGGCAGGTGTACCGTGACAACGGTTACCAGGAGGTCAAGGGCCCGCAGATCCTGGACAAGGCCCTGTGGGAGAAGACCGGGCACTGGGACAAGTACCGCGAGAACATGTTCACCACCGAGAGCGAAAAGCGCGACTACGCGCTCAAGCCGATGAACTGTCCGGGGCACATTCTGATTTACAAGCAGGGCATCAAGAGTTACCGAGATTTGCCTTTGCGTTTTGGCGAGTTTGGCCAATGCCACCGCAATGAGCCCTCCGGCGGGCTTCACGGCATCATGCGCGTGCGCGGGTTTACCCAGGACGATGGGCACATCTTCTGTACAGAAGACCACATCCTGGCGGAGTGCGTGAATTACACCGCCTTGTTGCAGCAGGTCTATCGCGATTTTGGTTTTACCGACATTATTTACAAGGTGGCCACCCGACCGGCCCAGCGCATTGGCAGTGACGAAAGCTGGGACAAGGCTGAAAACGCCCTGATGGAGAGCCTGCGAGCCTCGGGTTGCGAATTCGTGATTGCGCCGGGAGACGGGGCTTTCTACGGCCCCAAGGTGGAGTACACCCTCAAGGACGCCATCGGACGCCAGTGGCAGTGCGGCACCATCCAGGTGGACTTCTCCATGCCAGAGCGATTGGATGCCGAATACGTGGCTGAAGACGGCTCCCGCCAGCGCCCGGTCATGCTGCACCGAGCCATCGTGGGCAGCCTGGAGCGTTTCATCGGAATTTTGATTGAACAGCACGCGGGAGCCCTGCCGGCCTGGCTGGCTCCGGTGCAGGTTGCGGTCCTCAATATCACCGATGCTCAGGCCGAATACGCACAGAATGTCGCTAAAAAGCTGAAAAATCAAGGGCTTAGGGTCGATCTGGACCTCCGCAACGAGAAAATCACGTATAAAATACGCGAGCATTCGATGCAAAAGTTACCTTACATCCTTGTCGTTGGTGACAAGGAGAAGGCCGCTGGTGCCGTCGCGGTGCGCGCCCGAGGCAATGTAGACCTCGGTGTGATGTCTCTGGAGGCCTTTTCCGAAAGGTTGGCTTCTGACATCGCCCTCAAGAGCTGATTCCTACTGAAACGGCCCCTGTGAGCGTTGCAACGTCTCGGCGTATTGCTGTTGTGCCTGGCGCGACAGTTTGAATTTGAAGGATAGTCACCATCGCTACTGAATTTCGCGACCGTCGCCAACGCGAGGAACGCAAACACCGCCTGAACCGGGAAATCATGGCCCCGGAAGTCCGCTTGACGGGTCCTGAAAACGAGCCGATTGGCATCGTCAGTCTCGCAGAAGCCCTGCGCATGGCCGGTGACCTGGATGTCGATCTGGTCGAAATCGCTGCGACAGCCTCTCCCCCGGTGTGTCGTCTGGTCGATTACGGCAAGTTCAAGTACATCGAGCAAAAGAAGGCGGCGGAAGCCAAGTCCAAGCAAAAGGTCATCGAGGTTAAGGAAATCAAATTCCGCCCCGGTACCGATGATGGTGACTACAACATCAAGGTGCGCAATATCAAGCGCTTCTTGGAAGATGGTGACAAGTGCAAGATCACGCTTCGCTTTCGCGGCCGCGAGATCACGCACCAGGAACTCGGCTTGGCGCTGTTGCAGCGCCTCAGAGACGAGTTGGCGGATCTGATCGTGGTCGAGCAGTTCCCCAAGCTGGAAGGCCGGCAAATGATCATGATGATCGCGCCGGGCCGCAAGAAAACGGGTGGCGCCGCCAAACCCGCAGCAGACGCAGCTCCGGCCGCATCTGCTTAAAAGGCGACGCAACAACAAGTGGCTCGGGGCCAACAAGTCCGCGATGGGATCGCGGCGCCTCACGAGCACAATCAGGAGCATTCAATGCCCAAAATGAAAACCAAGAGCAGCGCGAAAAAGCGTTTTCGCGTTCGTCCCGGTGGGTCCGTCAAGCGCGGCCAAGCCTTCAAGCGTCACATCCTGACCAAGAAGACCACCAAGAACAAGCGTCACCTGCGCGGCGCCGTCGCCGTCCACGAGACCAATATGGGCCACATGGCGCAGATGCTGCCCATGGCCGGTCTGTAATTTCTGACGAACAAGGAGAAACACTATGCCTCGCGTCAAACGTGGAGTTACCGCTCGCGCCCGCCACAAGAAAGTTCTAGCCCTGGCCAAAGGCTTCCGCGGCCGCCGCGGCAATGTCTTCCGCATCGCCAAAGAAGCGGTGATGAAGGCTGGGCAATATGCCTACCGTGACCGCCGTGCCAAGAAGCGCGTGTTCCGTCAGCTGTGGATTGCCCGTATCAACGCGGCAGCCCGTGAGTGCGGTCTGACCTACAGCCAGTTCGCCAACGGCCTGAAGAAGGCTGCCATCGCCATCGACCGCAAAGTGCTGGCCGATCTGGCCGTGCACGACAAGGCTGCCTTTGGCAGCATCGTGGAACAAGTCAAAGCCAAGCTGGCCGCTTGATCCCCGTGGTCCTGCCCCTTGGGGCAGACCCACCCGACACAAGGGATTGAAGCCTGCACGGCCTCAATCCCTTTGTCATTTCATTCCTTCACTTCCGAATCGCATGAACGAGCTCGATTCCCTGGTGGCCAGCGCACAGACCCTGTTTGCGCAAAGCGCCACGCCCGCTGAACTGGAAAACGCCAAGGCTCAGTTTTTGGGCAAGTCCGGTCGCATCACCGAGCTCATGAAGGGCTTGGCGGCCCTGAGCGTGGAAGACAAAAAAACGCGCGGTGCGGTCATCAACCAGGCCAAGCAGGCTATCGAGGCTGCGCTCAACCAGCGTCGTCAAGACTTGGCCGATGCCGAGCTTCAAGCGCAACTCAAGGCCGAAGCCCTGGATGTCACGCTGCCCGGCCGTGCGCGTGCCAATGGCGGCCTGCACCCGGTGAGCCTCACGCTGGAGCGCATCGAGGCCATCTTTGGCTCCATGGGCTTTGAAGTGGCTGATGGCCCCGAGATTGAAACCGACTGGTTCAACTTCACCGCACTCAACACGCCGGAAGACCATCCCGCGCGTTCCATGCACGACACCTTCTATGTGGAAGGCGGTCACCTGCTACGCACGCACACCAGCCCCATGCAAATTCGTCATGCGGTGCAGCACGTTAAACGTTATCGTCAGCAAATTGATGCGGGTCAGGGCATGCCCGAGATTCGTGTCATCGCGCCGGGCCGCACTTACCGTGTGGACAGCGACGCCACTCACTCCCCCATGTTCCACCAATGCGAAGGCCTGTGGATCGGCGAGAACGTGAGCTTCAAGGATTTGAAAGTGGTGTTCACCGATTTCTGTCGCACTTTCTTTGAAAGCGACGACCTGGTGCTGCGCTTTCGTCCCAGCTTCTTCCCCTTCACCGAGCCCAGTGCCGAGATTGACATCCAGTTTGCCAGCGGTCCGCTGGCCGGACGCTGGCTGGAGGTGGCGGGTTCTGGTCAGGTGCACCCCAACGTGGTGCGCAACATGGGCCTGGACCCCGAGCGCTTCATCGGCTTTGCCTTCGGCATGGGTCCCGACCGCCTCACCATGCTGCGCTACGGCGTGAACGATTTGCGCCTGTTCTTTGACGGCGACATCCGTTTCCTGCGCCAGTTCCAGTAAGCCACGAGCCACGAGAGTTTCCATGCAATTTCCTGAATCCTGGCTGCGCGAATTCTGCAGCCCGCCCTTGAACACCCAGCAACTCGCTGACACCCTGACCATGGCCGGTCTGGAAGTGGAAGAGCTGCGTCCGGTGGCACCGCCCTTCAGCCAGGTGGTGGTGGGCGAAATCATCGACGCGGTTCAACACCCCAATGCCGATCGCCTGCGCGTGTGCCAGGTGAACGTGGGGCAGGGGGCGCCCCTCAACATCGTGTGCGGCGCGCCCAATGCACGCCCGGGCATCAAGGTGCCTTGCGCCCTGGTGGGCGCCGTGCTGCCGCCGGGTGAAGACGGCAAACCCTTCAACATCAAGCTGGGCAAGCTGCGCGGCGTGGAAAGCCAGGGCATGCTGTGCTCCTCGCGTGAGTTGCAGCTGGATGACGACCACGGTGGCCTGCTCGAATTGGCCGCTGATGCACCCGTGGGCCAGAACATCCGCGAGCATCTGCGTCTGGACGACACGTTGTTCACCTTGAAGCTCACGCCCAACCTGGCGCATTGCCTGAGTGTGTATGGCATTGCGCGTGAAGTGTCGGCACTCACGGGTACGCCGCTCAACACGCCTGCCATCGCCTCACTGAAGTCCACGCTGACCGATGTGTTGCCAGTCAAGGTGCAAGCGCCTGATTTATGCGGCCGCTTCAGTGGCCGCATTGTGCGCGGCGTCAACACCTTGGCCAAAACCCCGGCCTGGATGGTGGAGCGTTTGGCCCGTTGTGGTCAGCGCAGCGTGAGCCCGCTGGTGGACATCTCCAACTATGTGATGTTTGAGTACGGTCGTCCTTCGCACATTTTTGATCTGGATGCCATCCATGGCGGCCTGCAAGTGCGCTGGGGCAAGGCCGGTGAATCGTTGGAGCTGCTCAACGGCAACTCCATCACCGTGGACGACAAGGTGGGCGTGATTGCCGACGACCAGGCGCTGGAGTCGCTGGCCGGCATCATGGGTGGTCAGGCCACCGCCGTGTCAGACAACACGCGCAACATCTACATCGAGGCCGCTTTCTGGTGGCCCGAGTCCGTGGCCGGTCGCTCGCGCCGCTTCAACTTTTCCACTGATGCCGGCCATCGTTTCGAGCGCGGTGTCGATCCTCAACTCACGGTGGAGCACATCGAGCGCATCACGCAACTGGTGCTTGACATTTGCGGCACACCGCAGACGGCTATCGGCCCCATCGACGATCAGCAGATCAAGATGCCAGTGCGTCATCCGGTGACGCTGCGCGTGGCGCGCGCCGTCAAGGTGATCGGCATGCCGCTCACCCAGCAGCGCATGGCCGATGCGCTGCGCGGCCTGGGTTTGCCGGTGAGCGAAGGGCAGGGCACCATCACCGTCACGCCGCCTTCGTTCCGTTTTGACTTGCAAATCGAGGAAGACTTGATCGAGGAAGTGGCGCGCATGGTGGGCTACGACCACTTGCCCACCACTCCGCCGCTGGCGCCCATCGAACCGCGCGTGCGTCAGGAGTCACGTCGTGGCCCGTATGCTGTGCGTCGCCAGATCGCCGCGCTGGGCTACCAGGAAACCATCAACTACAGCTTTGTGGAAGACAGCTGGGAGCGTGGTCTGGCCGGCAACGCTGACCCGATCCGCCTGCTGAATCCGATTGCCAGCCAGATGAGCGTCATGCGTTCTTCCTTGCTGGGCAACTTGCTGCAAGTAGTGAAGTTCAACACCGACCGCAAAGCCAGTCGTGTGCGCGTCTTTGAAGTGGGGCGTGTGTTCCACAAAGATACCTCCGTGCAGGCCAGTGACACTACCGTGGCTGGTTTTCATCAGCCGCTCCGTGTGGCCGGCATGGCCTACGGCCCGGCGCAGCCGGCGCAATGGGGTGTGCCCGAGCGTGCAGTGGATTTCTATGACATCAAGGCCGACGTGGAGGCCCTGATGGCGCCTGCTGTGTTGCGCTTTGAGCCAGCCGAACATCCGGCTATGCATCCCGGGCGTTGTGCCCGTGTGTGGCAAGGCGAGCAGGCCATTGGCTTTGTGGGTGAGTTGCATCCGCGCTGGCGTCAGGCCTGGGACCTGCCGCATGCGCCGGTGATGTTTGAGCTGGAAATGTCCGCGGTGCTTCAGCGGACTGTGCCGTCTTTCAGCGGTGTGGCGCGACACCAGGCCGTGGAACGCGACCTGGCCCTGTGGGTGGATGAGCAAGTCACCCATGCCGCACTCATGCAAGCCATCTGGGCCGCACCCACGCAAGGCTTGTTGCGCGATGCGGTGTTGTTCGACGTGTATCGCCCCAGTGCCAAAGCTGGAGAGCCTGCCGCGCGTGAGAAGAGCCTGGCTGTGCGCCTGACACTCAACAGCGATGAGGCCACGCTCACTGAGCCCCAGATTGAAAGCGCCGTGGCCGCTGTGGTGCAGCAGTTGCAGCAACACCTGCACGCGCGTTTGCGCGCCTGAGAGATTCATCATGGAACTGTTGATTGAATCCCTGGAAACCCCCGCGCTGACCAAGGCGCAACTGGCGGACATGCTGTTCGAGCAGATCGGCCTGAACAAGCGCGAATCCAAAGACATGATCGACGCCTTTTTCGACTTGATTGCGCAGCGATTGGTCGAGGGAGAGGACGTGAAGATTTCTGGCTTTGGCAATTTTCAGATTCGTACCAAGGCCCCCAGGCCGGGGCGAAATCCGCGCACCGGGGAGGCCATTCCTATTGAGGCTCGGCGTGTGGTGACTTTCCATGCCAGCCACAAACTCAAGGACGTGATTCAGTCGGGTGGTACTGAATAACTACTGCGGTGACACTCAGTCGTCAACACCCGAGAGGGGTTGAATTGACGCCTGCTTGACTGAGCGCAGCTTGGATGTCCATGACGAAAACGTCATCGGATCTGACAAAGCCCTGACATCCGATTTTTTTGTCAATTTTCTTTGAGTGGCACTTATCTTTCAGGCCGACTTCGTGTAACCTCTGCCCTCCTTCGCGAAAGTCTCGAATTCCAGCATGGAGTCCACGCTTCCTTCCATTCCGGCCAAACGCTACTTCACCATCGGTGAGGTGAGTGAGCTGTGCGGCGTCAAGCCGCACGTGCTGCGCTATTGGGAACAGGAGTTCGACCAGCTACGGCCCATGAAGCGGCGCGGCAATCGGCGCTATTACCAGCACCATGAAGTGCTCATGATTCGTCGCATTCGCGACCTGCTCTATGAGCAGGGCTTCACCATCAGCGGTGCTCGTAACAAACTGCAAGAACTGGTGCAGCATGAGCGCGACAAGCGTCGTGCGGGTGAAGTCATGCTGGAAGGCATTGAGGTGCTGGAAGAAGACCGCCGCATTGATGAATCCACGCTGGTGGACACCTGGAACCTGAGTGGCCTGATCACGGACGCCCCCAAACTGCGTATCTTGCGCCGCGAGCTGCGAGAAATTCGCGAATTGCTGGCTTGACGCGGGCAAGAGGGCAGAAGCGCGTTATAATGCACAGCTTCGGCGTGTAGCGCAGCCTGGTAGCGCACTTGCATGGGGTGCAAGGGGTCGCGAGTTCGAATCCCGCCACGCCGACCATTACAAATCAACGGGTTACAACTCACAAGGTTGTGACCCGTTTTTTTTAGTCACTCAGGCGCTCTCTGCCACCGCATCACCCCAGGGCGACATCACCTCGGTGCAACCCATGTTCATGCCTTGCTGGCGCATCACACCCGCGGGACAGGCAAATGCATAGGGGAAGACGGTACGCCGCACCGCTGTGATTGGCATGACCTGCGCCAGGGCCTGCTGGATCTCCGGGGCCAGGCTGCGGTCCACCGTGATCTGTCCGCCGCCGCTGACATCGATGCGCGGCTGATGGAAGGCCTGCTCCAGCGTCATGCCGTGGTCCAGCAGGAAGGAACTCAACTGAAGCACCGAGCCCAGGATCTTGCGCCCGCCGGATGCGCCGAGAGCGAACTGGCGGCCGTCGGCGCCGACGCCCACCACCGGGCAGTAGTTGGCCAACACCCGCTTGTTGGGTGCCAGTGAATTGGCTTTGCCAGGCTCCGGATCGAACCACATGATGCCGTTGTTCAAGAGCATCCCGGTTGAAGGAGACACCACGCGCGAGCCAAAGATCGACAGCAGCGTCTGGGTGACCGCGCACATGTTGCCGTGCCGGTCGACCACGCTGAAGTGGGTGGTGCAGCCGGGAGCCTTGGGCGACTCATGGTCGCCCATGTCGCTCAGACGGGTGCGGAAGGCGGCAGCAAGTGTGCGTGCCACTGCCTCGTAGGCCTGTGCGTCGGGACCGCGGCCGCCCGGCTCAAACGCCTGCTCCAGCAACTGCAGCGCTTGCGCGAAGGTGGGCCCACCGGTCAGCCCCGGTGCTGCATGCAGGTGGCCATCACGGTAGGGCACGGTCAGCGGCTCGGCCCATTGCGCCTGGTAGGCAGCCAGGTCGGCTTCGGCCAGACAGCCACCCTTGTCCTGCACGTCCTTGGCCAGCGCACGCGCGAGCGATCCTTCGTAGAG
>VEQI01000131.1 GCA_018883305.1 Limnohabitans sp.
CCCCAACTCCCCCCCCATCACCCTTGCCAACCGCGCGGCTGCCGGTGAAAGCGGCCTGGGTGGCCAGGTAATCAGCCCCACGGGCCTACGGAGCCCCGGTTGCACAATGCGCAGGGGCCTGACTTTCTTGTTGGACTTGGCTGGCACGATAGAGGCCGGCAAGATGGCTGCGCCCAATTCTTCATGGGCCATGGCTATGAGGGTTTGGGCCTGCGTGCATTCATACTTGGGCGTAAGTTCTATGCCGTGTTTGCGGGCGGCTTGTTGAAGCACACTGCGCAAGGCCGTGGCCTGACTCAACTGCAGGGTGGGAATGCGTGACAGTTCCCGCAGGCTGATGTTGTCTGCCGCCCCGGATTTGAATTTACGAGGCACCAGCGCCACGATGTCTTCATGCAGCAAGGGCTGGAATGCCAATTCCCGTGATTCAGGTTGGGGGCCCAAGCCGAAGTCGGCGTCTCCACTTTGAAGGCTCTGCGCAATTTCAGCGGGGGTGAGTTCACGCACCAGGATGCGGATGCCGGGATACTCTGCCTCAAAGCGGGCCAGCATGGGGGGCAGAAAAGTGGCGGCCATGATGGGCGAGGACGCCACGGCAATGCGCCCGACGCGCAAGTCCAGCGTTTCTTGCAACTGCCGCAAGCCTGATTCAATTTCACGAAAACCGTTGTGGGCGGCCTGACGCAGCAGTTCACCTTCGGGCGTGAGGGTGACACTGCGGGTGGTGCGATGAAACAGCCGTGCGCCCAGTTGTTGCTCCAGTTGCTTGATTTGCGCACTGACCACGGAGGTGGAGCGATGAATCTTGCCAGAGGCATCCCGAAAGCTGGACGCGTTGGCCACTTGAAGGAAGTTGTGCAGCAAGCGGAGGTTGAGGTGCGGGCTGGTATCCATGGCGGCAGTCTATGTCAATAATCCGAACAATCAAAACAAATAATCGCGATTGTCAAGACAACCAGTACAGGCTATGGTTTGCATTGACCGCCTTCACTGAAACCCACTTTCCAGATGCCCAACACTCCGCAACCCTTTGTCCTGCCCACCTCTGACCCTGGCGTCAACATCATTGGCCGCCGTCGCGGATCGGGCCCTCCGCTGCTGCTGCTGCATGGCAACCCGCTGACACAAATGAGCTGGGACCGCATTGCGCCGCGCTTGGCCGAGCACTTCACCGTGATCACCACCGATTTGCGCGGCTATGGTGACTCCAGCAAACCCGAGGGGCTGCCAGACCACAGCAACTATTCTTTCCGCCGCATGGCACAAGACCAGGTGGACGTGATGCAACACCTGGGCTTTGAACGCTTTGCCGTGGCCGGCCATGACCGTGGCGCACGCACGGCGTTTCGCATGGCCATGGACCATCCGGACAAGGTCACGCGCGTGGCGTTTCTGGACATTCTGCCCACGCACTGCGTGTTCAAGGACATTCAGGCACAGATGGCCATGGACCTGTATCACTGGTGGTTCATGGCACAACCCAAGGGGTTCCCTGAAACGCTGTTGCGTGGCAATGAGGAGTACTACATCCGCAACAAGCTGATGAAGCAAGGCCCCGGCAAAGGCGGCTTCACCGAGGAAGAAATTCTGGAATACATCCGCGTGTGCACCCCTGAGAACATCCACGGCGTTTGCGAAGACTATCGCGCCGCCTTCGAAATTGATCTGCCCATGGACACGGAAGACTTCAACGCCGGCCGCCGGGTGCAACCCCCTGCCCTGGTGCTGTGGGGTGCCAAGAGCCACACCGCGCATCACCATGACCCACGCGTGGAATGGCCCAAGTACTGCGCCAACATTGTGCGCATGGCCGAGTTGCCCTGCGGCCACTACCCCACCGAGCAGGCCCCGGAAGAAACCTGCCGTGAACTGCTGGCGTTTTTTCAAGGCTGATGAGGTGAGATGATGCGCGCTTTGTTGAGAAGAACCTTGATCCTGGCGGCCGGCAGTCTGGCCCTGACACACACCGCGGTGCATGCGCAGGCCTTCCCCTCGCAGCCCATCAAGCTGGTGGTGGCCTTTGCGCCCGGCACCGGCAGCGACATCCTGGCACGCATTCTGGCGGTGCGCCTGGGTGAACAGCTGGGCGTGCCCATGACGGTGGAGAACCGGGCGGGCGCGGGCGGCATGGTGGGCACGCAATCCCTGGTGAAATCAACCCCGGATGGCTACACACTGACCTTGGCCACCAATGCCACGCTCATCACCTCTCCGCTGCTCACGGCCACACCGCCCTACCGAGCAGACAAGGATTTCACGCCACTGGGTGGTGTGGCTCGCACCCCCATGGTGGTGGTCACCAGCAACACCCCGGATGCGCCCAAGACCTTCCAGGAGCTGGTGGTCCGCGCGCATGACAAGCGCAGCAGTTTTTCCAGTGCAGGTGTGGGCACCATCGGCCACCTCACCAGCGAGGTGTTGGTGAAGAAAACCGAAATGGCCAGCAACCACGTGCCCTACAAGGGCAGCGGCCAATCGCTCACCGACGTAGCGCGTGGCGAGATTTTGTTCAGCACCGATACGCCGCCTGCGGTGTTGTCATTGGTCAAGGGCGGCAAACTGCGCGCCCTGGCCGTCACGGGTGACAAGCGTCTGCAAGTGTTGCCGGACACGCCCACTTTGCAAGAGTCGGGGCTACCGGGGATCAATCTGGGCGTGTGGTGGTCGCTGATGGCGCCAGCGGGGTTGCCTCCAGCCATAGCGCAGCGATTAAGCCAGGAGCTGGCCAAGGTGGTGGCACAGCCGGACATGCGCAAGAAGATGCAGGAACTGGAGCTGGAGCCCATGCCACTGAACGCTCAGGAACTGTCAGACTTTATTCGTAGTGAGTATCCGTTCTGGCAACAGTTTCTGAGCAAATCGGGCATTCGACTGGAGGGGTAAGGGTACGCAGAGACGCTCTGCTACCGATAAAATTGCGAACAAATCGTTTGTAATTCATCGCCTCATGTTGTTGTCTCGAAACACCCTGGCTGCTGCCAGCCTGCTTTGCTGTCTATTCGCGCATGCGCAAGATGCGGCCCAAGCCAAACAATGGCTGGATGAGGGCCTTCATTCTGTTGGGTCGACGCGCCGGATGGGTCATCACCCTTGGCACCATGCTGGGGCTGGCGCTTGGGAACGCGCATCTGGATCGGCCGTACTCGCCCAATGCCATGGCCACCTCGCTGTTCTGCCTGTTTTACCTGGGGATCTTCTTTCAGACGTACGTCGATAGAACTTTTTCATACTTCAGCCGCATGCGCGATTACAACAGCCGGCTGCAGGACATGGCCAGTCACGACCCGCTCACCCAGGTCCTGAACGCTCGCGCGTACTACCAAGCTTGCGACAAACTCATCCAGCAGAGTCAGCGCTCTCAGCAGGCGTTCTCTGTGCTGTTTGTGGACCTGGACCACTTCAAAGCCATCAATGACACTTACGGACATGAGGCCGGCGATGAGGTGTTGCGTGTGGTGGCCAGCACCCTGAGCGCTCAGATCCGTGGTTCGGACGTGCTGGGTCGTATTGGGGATGAAGAATTTTCTGTCTTTCTCCCCAACACGCCGCTAGAGGGTGCCATGACGGTGGCCGAGGGGCTGCGCCAGGCCATTCAGGGATGCCGCCCACGCGTGGGTGAGACTGTCTTGACCATCACCGCCAGCATTGGCGTGGCCAGCCGCTCCCCCACCCTCAACACCATGCAGGCCATTCAACGCCGTGCCGATGAGGCCATGTATGACGCCAAACGGGCTGGCCGCAACCGCGTCTCAAGCCTGCAATGAGCTGAGCAGTTGCGCCAGCGGTAGGGGGGCGCTTAACCAGTAGCCCTGTGCAAACTGGCATCCCAGCGATTGCAACATCGCTGACTGCGCCGGAGTTTCCAGCCCTTCCACCACCAGCACTTTGTCAAGCGAGACGGCCAGATCGATCATGGCCTTGAGAATGGCCCGCGCGGTAGGGTCTTCCAGGGCTTGGACAAAGGATTTGTCCATTTTGATTTTGTCAAAAGGCAAGGTGTGCAACCGGGAGAGACTGGATTGCCCAGTGCCGAAATCATCGATCGCCACGGTGAATCCCTGCGCTTTGAGATCCACCAGATTCTGTTTAACCGTTGCCGGATCGGTGTGGAACACGGACTCGGTCACTTCCAGTTCCAGATGCTGGGCCAAATGCAGGCCCCGCGCCTGAACCGCCGCGATCACTTTGGACGCGTAATCGGGTTGCGCCAACTCCAGGCCCGACACATTGACAGCCACGCGCGCATGGGGCCATCGTTGCAGCACAGTGGGCAAGTCGTTCAGCACCAGACGCCAGATCTCCTCCCCCAAGGGAATGATGAGGCCGCGCGCTTCGGCCACGGCGATGAACTCGTCAGGCGTGACCAAATTGAGTTCACTGTCATGCCAACGGCACAAAGCCTCCAGTGAGACCAGCATTGGCGGATGAAGTGTGGCCTCGGGTTGGTAGTAAACCTGCAGACCACCGGCGGTAATGGCATGCTCCAACCGGCGTGCTACCCGCGCCTGCCGGAGTTCGGCACGGGTGGGATCGGCGTGATGGGGAATGGATGTCATAGGCTGTCCAACCCCTGAGCATAGCAAGACTTGCGTCCAGCGCCGGCAAGATCTGCTTTCAGGTGGAGGTCAGGCTAGCGGGTCAGGCGATAAACCCACATTCCCAGCCACTCATGCAGGGCGGTTTGCCACCGCACCAAACTGTGGGCCAATGAATACTCAGTCCAGGGCGTATCCGCGCCGGTTCTGAAATCCACGGGATACGCGGTCACCTGACAATTCACGGCCTGAAACTCCGCCATGGACCTGGGCATGTGCCAGGCAGACGTGACCAAGAGCCAAGGTTGCTGGCAGCGTTCGCCCAGCAACGCAGCCACCTGCTGGGCGTTCTCCCGAGTGGTTCTTGAACCACTCTCCAGGGTGATGCGACGCATGTCGATACCCTGCGCCTCATAAAACGCTTGGGCCAATTGCGATTCAGAGATGCCCGTGGACAACAAGCGCCCTTCCCCACCCGAAAACACCAACACCAATTGCGGATAACGACGCAACCAGCCCACGGGCTCGGTCATGCGCTCTGCGGCCTCACCCAAGGGCACTTGCCCATGCGCGAGAAAACTCTCCGGATGTTGCAGAGCGCCACCCAACACAATCACACCGACATGGCGCTCAAAGGCATCTGCGGACGGCACCGGATAGCGATTTTCCAGGGCACGCAGCAACGCATTGGGCAGAGCCTCAAAGCCCAGGCAAGCCAGGATCAGCAAGCCACCCCACAGCATGCGCTTGGCAGCTTGTTGCCAACGCCCCAACATCCACAGGGCCAGGCACCACCAGGCCGCCAACCAGAAGAGCGGCTGGGTGATGGCGGAGAGGAGTTTGGAGAAGAGAAAGAGCATGGTTAAAAATGGTCAACGCCCAAATTTTCTTGCACCCGCCACGCAAAATATCACCGCGAATGCCGTGATCTGCATCATCCAGGTCACCTGCTCGCCCAACAGCATGGCTGCCCACGCAAGTCCTAAAAAGGGTTGCAGCAACTGCAACTGCGACACAGATGCCAATCCCCACCATGCCGGCGCGTGAATGGTTTGAAAGGTGGGCGGAGCCGTGAACCAAGTCAGCGGGCCCATGACAGGTAATGACAACATCAGAGCCCACAAAATGACCTGACAGCCACCATGATGACCTGATGATAAGCGACGGCGTGTGGCAAACCCATCTTTTTATTTAGGATTACACGCGATGGCCGTGCGTTGGGCAGACTGATCAGTAGACCCTTGTGGTGACCCGAGACTGACTCGCCTCTTGCACAGATCCGCCGTTTCTGGGCAAAAAGGAGACAGCGAAACCTATTGATCAATTGGATAATAATGCCGTTGCGGCCTCTGCCCCTCAGGACAGAAGTGGTCTTTCATTTTTCTCACGTTCATTCATGGGACGCCATGTCAATCGCACTTTTTTTCAAGCGAATTTTTGGATTGATCGCTGTCTTGTTGGCCTCGTCTGGTTTAGCGGCTACCACCACCTACAATTTTTCATCCGGTTGGAATTTGGCTGGAAACAGTGCCTCCGAGCCCATGGGGGTTCCAGGGATTTTTGGCGATGCTAGCAAGGTGACATCTGTATGGAAGTGGCACGCTACCAATTCACGATGGGCTTTTTACTCCCCGGCTCTTGCTGATGGTGGTGCAGCCTATGCCGCTGGCAAGGGGTACGACTACCTGAACGTGATAGAGCCAGGTGAAGGTTTCTGGATCAATGCCGCGCAACCCTTCTCGTATACGTCTGAGGATTCAGCGCTTGTCATCTCGACCACTTTTCAACGAGGAAAACCCGCTGAACCCAGGGCAGGTTGGAATTTGATGTCCGTGGGCGATGGTGTAACCCCTGGCACTTTCAATGCAAGCATGGGGATCAGCCCGCCTTCCTCTGGAGTGACCCCCCTCAACCTCACAACGCTCTGGGCGTGGGACAACGTCACGAGCAAATGGTTTTTTTACTCACCTGATTTAGAAGCCAGGGGAGGCGCTGCCCTCACCGATTACATCGCGAGCAAAGGGTATCAGGACTTCACTGTCAAAGACAGAAAGCTGACTGCTGGAACAGGCTTTTGGGTCAACTCGCCCGTAACCACCGAGCATGAGGCAATTGAACAAGTGGCCAAACAGCTATTCGCGCTACTTTCGGATTGCAGCGCCAGTTCTCAACAACAACTGATCAACCTGTGGGGTGGTAGCGCCAGCGTTTATAACGACGGGCGCACCATGGAGGATTTTTTCAAGCAGATCTGCACTGAGGGATTTGGCAAGATCACGCTGTTGAGTTCCCGTCTACTGGCGCTTGTGAATGACAAAGCCGTATTGTTAGGCACGATCAAGTTTGAAAAATGGGGCCGCATAGAGCAACTGAATCTGGGTCTGCAAAAAGTTAGCGGCCAATGGCGAATCATGGCCAACCAGCGCACCTTTTCCATCGATCCAGCTGTCACGCACGAGCTCGTCTATTCCTTCAATGACAGCGCATCAACCGTCAATCTCGCTCCTGCAATTTATCAACGATACCTGAGCTTGTGGAGCAACCGATCCAAGTCAGTGTCCGGCAAAGTTCCGGCTAAATTGCAGATGTATTTTCTTGCGCTGTCATCTGCAGCAAGCCAGTGGGAGGACCCATCCACCTACACGTCTTCCCCGGGGGTCACGCTCTATCAGGCTCCCGCCACTTGCAACAACCTCTTTACCCTAGACGCTTCTTTGCGGGAGTGCAATTCGAATGCCTACGACAGCGACTATCCAGCTGTGTTTTCGCTCTTGGAGAAAAATGTCTACAGCCTTGTTGTCATCAAAGCACTGGATGCCAACAACAAATGCATGAATTGCAACGCCAACGGCATTCCAGAATCAGCCAATTTGATCGGTCAAGCCAAAACCGCGGCTCAACTATTCGGTCCAACGATAACCCTTCCATCTCAAACGTCACAGGGCACCAACTTGTCGGCGGGATCTGTGTCGGCTGATGCCATCTTGCATTTACGCCAGTATTTCAACTTGCCATCAGATTCTCAACTGGCCGCCTTGCAATCGACTTTGATGTCCAAGTCTCCCGGGAAATCTGTTTCACTGGGTTGGCAGAAGGAGACGCGCTTCAAGACGTCGCCTGACGATATTTGGGGAGGCACCATGTACTGCTCCTCCACCAGCTCTTGGGTAGATCTTGATAATGTTGGCAATACCCCATTACCCGTGGACGAAGCACAGATTGCGTACAAAAATCCCAGCACCCAGTCGTTCGCCAATGCTCGCTATGTTTCATTCACCATTGAAAATATCAAATATATGAACCAGTACCGTGTGAGATTTGACTTCAGTCGCGGGAGTATCTGCACACCGTGAAGTGATTTTTTCTACGAAAAATAATGTGCATATGGCACCCGATTTCACTGCTTGGCCGTGAACAGTTAGATCGTTTATGGGAGCTTATGACATTGGCCTCAGTTGATAAATCTTTCTCGGCGGTTTAAAGGAACGATTAACGGTACATATTTACTGAGCTAGTGTCTAAAAAGCCATAGGGTTGACATGCGCAAATCTGAGCCTGTGCTTGCCTATTACTGGTTCTTGAACAGCTGCTACATCGCGGATGCTAGGGCGGGTGTGCGC
>VEQI01000132.1 GCA_018883305.1 Limnohabitans sp.
CGCAGGCTGTCACCTTGAGCCTCATTCAAGCGGATTCAATGGCGAATCGGGGCTTGGCCAGTCTGAGCAGTGGCACCTATCTGGTGACCGCCACGGTGACGGATCTGGCAGGCAACGTCAGCCGGGTGTCCAGCCCTTACCAGTTGGTGATCGATCTGGAGGCGCCCACCAATCAGATCAGTGTGGGCAGTGTGCAACTCAGTCATCACGCCATCATCGATGCCACCGCTGAAGCGGGTCATCGTCGTGCCTATATCACCCGTGAAGCCAACCAGCGTGTGATGGCGCAACTGGACCAAGCTTTGCAAACAGCCGCACATCCCATGGGCGCTGAATACGTGTTTGGACGCATCTGGTCGCCAGCCATGGGCGCAGACGCAGGCTGGGTGGATCTGACAGCTTTCGTGACGGATCGAACACTGAGCTGGGATGTCAGCACCTACGGTGGATTGGTTGAAGGTGCCCGCATGATCCAGTTGCAGCTTCGCGATCAAGCGGGTAACCGTGGGGCTTTGCTGGAGCAGGCCTATGTCCTGGACCGCACCGCACCTGACAACGTGGTCGTTTCAGGTTCCGTTCGCTTCAGCCAGGACACGGCGCCAGTGGGCATGAGTGATTCGACGCTGGGACGGGATTTGCTCACTCGTCTGGCGGCACAAACCATCACCCTCAACCTGGCCCGCCCCCTGACACAGGATCCGGTCACGTCGTCTACCCTGGGGGCGGGTCAGGAACATCTGTGGGCATCGTTGGACGACGGTGCCCATTGGCTGGATGTGAGTGACCGAGTGGATGCCACAGGACGCATGAGCTGGACTGGCGTGACTCTCACGGGGGCCAGCGTGCTGCGCTTCAAGGTGACGGATGTGGCCGGTAACGCCGGGACCGAATTCAACCAGGCGTATGCCCTGGACATCACCCCGCCCTTGGCGGCCATCTTGCAGGCCCGCTTCCTGGCCGATACCGGTGTGGACGCCGCCAGCAAGCAGGACTTCGTCACCGCCGAGGCCATCACCTCCATCAACCTGAACTTCAATCAATCCTTGTCCAATGGCGATCGGGTGTATGTACGTATGGGCAGTGATCAAGCGCCCTTGGACATCACCGAAGCCTTGCGAGATCAAGGCTTGTTTCTGAATCAAGTGTTCGCCAACGTCGAAGGATTCAGGCTGCTGACTGGTGCGCAAACCCTGTCGATGTGGGTGGAAGACCAGGTGGGCAATGTGGGGCGCGTCTTTGAACAGCGCTATGTGTACGCGCCGCAGGCGCCGGCCTTGGACCTGGATGGCGCGAATGTGGCTTCCACGACTTGGCGCAACTCGGTGTCAACGCCCATGGCGCAGAATGGTCTGTCGCTGGGGCGCGAGATCCATGTGCAGGACCTGCCCGCGGGCGTGGCAGACATTGTGGTGTCGGTGGTTTCCCCTGGTAATGACAACGGTTCCAACGAGCGACTGCTGATCACGCCGGGCATCGATGTCAATCTGAATGGCGTGGGCACTGCTTCCTTTGCCAGCGGCTTTCTCATGGAAGGTGTGTCAGGTGCGGTGCAACTCAAGCCGTGGGGGGGTTCTGAGCTGCACTTCACCAAACTCGACGCCGTGGGCGGCTCACGTGCCTACTTCACGGCGGCGGAGATCAGTTCCTTGTTGAGCGGCTTGCGCTACTTCAACACAGCCGAAGCCGGTTCCATTCTTAGCGGTGATCGTGCCTTCGATATTTCATTGACGGATCGGGCGGGCAATGTCAGTGCGGTACAGACCACGCATTTGCTGTTGGAGAGCGGTACCCCTGTGGCAGGCCGTGATGCCACGTCAGGCACCGATCGCCTCATCGGCACCGCGGGTGACGACATCTTGTTGGGGCTGCGGGGTGACGACACGCTCATAGGCGGTCCCGGCAATGACGTGTTGTGGGGTGGAGGCGGACATACCAACGCGGCAGACGCGCAAACTGGCAACAACGTGTTTATCTGGCAAGCCGGCGACGCCAGTTCTGCCACCCGGCCATTGCAAGCCACGGATGTGATTCGTGACTTTCGGGCCTGGAATGGAAGCAGCGGAGATCGTCTGGACATCACGGCACTGCTGCAAGGCTACAGCGCCAGCCAGTTCGCCGGTCTGGGGCAATGGGTCCAGGTGGACAACCAGGCCGTGGTGCAAGGCGTGGCAGGCAGCACCCGAATCACCATTGATGTCAATGGTGCGCAATCCGGCGGTGCATTGCAGCTCATCGAGCTTCAGGGCGTGAGCCTGTCATCCAACGTGGCCCAGGACCTGGTGAATTCACAACTTTTGAAGGTGCTTTGATGCAAACCAGCGATACCGACGACAACGCAGCCATCTTCTGGCCCGGCTACGTGGATGCCATCTCCAATCTGGTGCTCAACCTGCTGTTTCTGGTCATGATTCTTTGTCTGGCCGTATTTGTCATGAGCCAGAACACGCAGAGATCCACCCGCGCGGGGTCAACGTCATCGGTCCCCAAAGAAGCTCAGTATGAAGAGTCCCAACCCGATCGTGGCACCCGGTTGAGCTCTGGCGGGAAGACCGAGACGGTGCAGAAAAAAGCCGAGATCGAGGTTCGTCCCTCTCCTCAAGGCGACAAACTGGGGGCGGTTCGAATCCAGAGCCAGACCATCTCTGAGCAAGGCGCCTATCTGGAGGTTCACTATCTGGAGGACGCACTCGATCTGAGCCCTGCGGCTGCCCAAAGCGTTCGAGATCGTCTCCTGCCCCTCATCAGAGATGGTTACAGCCAGTGGGAACTGGTGGTGGTGACGGACACCGCCTATGCCGCCATGCGCCGTGGTGCATTACTGCGCCTGCTGAGATTGCGTGAAGCGTTGCAACACATTGAGCTGCCTGGCTTGAAGACCAACACCCGCATCGAATCCGGGGGAACCACTTCCTCCACCGTCGTGGTGCGCTTGTATGGACGACGTGCCACTGAAACCCCCCAAAACCCCTGAGCCACTGATTCCTGAAAGGCGATTTTTATGCGCTCCATTCAAGCCCTCACATTCAAAGCCCTGTTTCCCCTGGGGGCCGTGCTGGTCCTGGGCCTGGTTTTCTATCCACAGATCGTTGACTCGATCTTGTTCACGCCACACCCCGCCATTGTGTTCATCATCTTTGGATTGATGGCGCTAGGGGCGTTGCTGCTCATGATCAACCTCAAGCACCTGGCCACAGACCATCGTGCATTTCTTCAAGTGAAAGTCGATGTGCTCAACAAAGGGCAGGAGGCCTTGCAACTGCTCAGCCAGCGCGATGGTCGATTCCGCACCCTGGCGAGCTTGCTGGTGTTGGACCCGCTGCCAGACAGCCAGGCGCATCGCCAGGCTTGTGAGGATGAGATGGCGCATCTGCAGCGTGGTTACCAGGAGGCCCTGTCCTTTCCGTCGTTCTTGAGCGGTTCGTTGGTGGGGTTGGGTCTGGTGGGCACCTTCATTGGCTTGCTGGGCGCTCTGGGTGACATTGCAGATCTGATTGCTGGCTTGAGCAGCATGAACGACGCCAACAAAAACATGTTGGAGCTGTTCTCTCAGTTGGTTCAACAACTGCAGAACCCCATGAAGAGCATGGCGACGGCCTTCGTGGCTTCCTTGTATGGCCTGGTGGGTTCCATGACCTTGGGCTTCATGTTGATCGCACAACGCAAGTTCACGCCGGAACTGTTGGGCGAGTGGCGCAGCTTGGTGAACGAACACCTGGCGCGGGTGCACGCTGGGTCATCGGGCCATGCGTCGCGTGACGGACTCGTCAGCTTGCATCAAGAGATCAGCACCGACACGCAACAGTGGCAATTGCTGTTCTCTCAACTGCGTGCAGAGCACAAGCAACTCATTGAACACATGCAGCAACTGCAGCAACAGTGCGTGCACATGATCTGGCAGGCCCAGGAGCAGCATCAGGAAATGATCAAGCGCATGGACTCCAGGCAACAAGACCTGCAGCAACACACGCAGCAGCAGGTGCTGATCATCCAGGCCGAATCACGTGAACTGGCCCGCGTGCTGCACGAGCGCAATGAAACCGATGCACTGGTGCGACGGGCCCTGGGTGAGGGGCAGCATTGGATGCAGACCCTCATGCAGCTGCAAGAAACGGCAGGCCAGTTCGTGGCCCAGCAACAGCAGCAAAGCGTCACAGAAGTGGCTGCCACCCAGGCATCGACTGAAATGATGGGCCAACTGCTGGAGCGCCTGCAACGTGCCGACGAACGGCAGCACCACGAGGTGCAATCACTGGCACAAGAGGTTCGTCAGCTGGTGAGCAATATCCAGCGCTTTGAAACCACGGCGCGTCAGATGTCGACCTCGGTGCTGCACAACGTGGATGCCCACCAGCAAGCCTTGCAGGAAAGCATTGCCAAGCTGCGCACCCTGCTGGCCTTCGAGGTTGGCGAGGTGAGTCTGGCACCGTCCAAATCCCCAACCAACTGATCTGTCAACACGTCGCATTTGTTCGGAGCGTCATCATGGCCAACCCTTCCACCAAAACCATCAAGATCAACCAAACCATTCGACTGGACATTGACTTCAGTCAGGTGGAGTCCGTTCGGATCGTGGACGTGGATCTGTTGATTCTGCTCAAGGATGGTCAACGCCTCATCATCCCTGAAGGGGCAGTGCGCGCCATGATGGACAACGACTTTGCCATTTTTTTCAAGAATCGGCAGGTCAATGTTGCACAACTCATGGAGTTGCAAACCTTTGAGTCCAAACGTGTGACTGAGGTGGGGATTGCGCAAAAGCCTGCCTTGCCAGAAAAGCCACCGGTCGATGCAGCAGCCGATGTCAACCGTCTGGATCTCAAGTCCTCAGAGGCTACGGACGCTCTCAAGGAGCCCGTTGATCGTCAAGACACGATTGAATCGCGTGAAGCGCAGCCCATTGCCACGCAGCCCGCACAGGCTAACACCGAGGCCAATACCCTGTCACGACAGGAGGCGCTGGCGCTGGATCAACGGAGTGAATCAGCGCAAGCGGTGACTTCGGAAAACGCGCTCGCGAGTGCAGCACCAACGAGTGCGCGCTCGTCTTCATCCACCGAGATCGTTTCAACTTCAGCGAACCGCAAAGAGACCTCGTTGCCTGACACGACCACACCCGCCGAAGCGGCCGCCCTGGATCCAGGCATGTCTTCTTTGTGGAAATATGCCGTGGGTGCGCTGGGCGCGGGGTTGTCTGCGGTGGCCACGCGCCTGGGCAGCAAAAGCGTGGTGGAAGCGGTCGCAGCGGTGAACCCCACCAATGCGGCTGCATTCAGTGACTATCTGAGCATTTCTGGTACCGTGGCCCTGGGTCCTCTGGTGGCCTCCAAGGTGAACATGCAGGTCCTGGGGCGTGACGCCAACGGCAAGGTGATCCGCTTGTCGGGCCTGCTAGACACCAAGGTGCCCGATGATGCCTACGATCTGACCAAAGGCATTACCCAGGTTTCCGTGCAGGCCAGCGGCAAATACGATTTGCGCCTCAATGTCAAGTCTTACACCGGACCGGTGGTGGTGGTGCTGAGCGACGCCAACGGCGTCGGCACCCCAGACTACAAGGACGAAGCCACCCAAAAAGAACTCAGTCTGGGTGACCTGATGCTGCGTGCCAGCAACGTCATCAATGGCACCAATGTGCCCACGTTCAACATCACGCCGCTGACTGAACTGGCCGTGCGCACGGCTTTGGGACCCGAGAAATCGGCCAAGACACAGGAAGTGCCCATTGACAGCACGACTGTAAACAAAGCCAACGTGGCCATTGCGCAGGCGTTCGGGTTGGGGACCGGTGAAAACGTGGCCAGTTCCCCCCTGAAGACGGTGCTGGATACCGGCTACAAGGTGGACGGCACGGTGGAGAGCAACTACGCGCTGGCGCTGGCCGCGCTCTCGGGTGTGGACAGCAAGCAAACGGGCACCACCACCGCTGAAAAGGTCAACCAGACCTTGAGTGGCATTGAAAAGACTTTCACAACCACCAATCCCCTGACCACCAACTCGCTCAGCGCACCCGTGTTGCAGCAATTGATGAGTGGCGCCTTGCAGGTTCAGCCAGTGGTGGTGCAACAAACGGGTGACACCACGCTGAACCTGACGGACAAGTTGGCTGCGAACTCACCAACAGCGTTGGCGTCAAGTCGGTCGTGACCGTGGTGTTGTCTTCCGCCTCCGACGTGTTGGGTCCGGCTGGGCAGATCGTGAAATTCAACTTCAACCAGAGCGTGAGCAACTTTGGCATTCAGCAGATTCAGCTTTCACCGGCCAATTACACCCTGAGTCAACTCAAACGTGTGGATGATCTGGGCACGGTTTGGTCAGCCCTGATCACGCCTCCGCCTGGCGTGAATGGAACAGTGAGCGTGAGTGTGTCGTCCAGTGTGGCAACCAGCAGTACGGTTTGGTCGTGGACGGTCGACACGCAGGCCCCCACCACGCCCACTGTTTCCCTGGGTGTGACGGCTGCCAATGTGGTCTCTGACAGTGGGAAATTTGCCAACGACGGTATCTCCAATGTCAAGACGCCGCGTGTGCGCGTCGACCTGTCTGCCGACGCAGCGGTGGGTGATGGGATCACCCTGACTCAAGTCGACAAGACCTCTCAGCGTCCCATCCTGGACACCAGTACTGGTTTGGCGCGCAATCAAAAGGTGGTGGCTTTGACCCTGGCCGACATCACCAACCGATTCATTCTGATGGATCTTCAAGACCTGGGTGCGGACGGTGCCTATCAATTGAAGGTGGTGCAACAAGATGCCGCTGGCAATGCAGCGCCTGCGGCTGTGATCGACTACACCCTGCTCACCACGCCGCCAGGTGCCCCAGCCGTCAATCTGGTGGCTGGCCAGGTGGACTTGGGACTGGATGTCACTGGACTGTCGGGCAAGACGCCTCCGGGCCTGGTGAATGCGTTGGCCAAGAATGCAGGGATCACCTTCTCTGGCACGGGGGGCGCACAGGGGGCCGACATTGCGGTGACATGGGGGACCATCACCAAGAAGCTTCAGGCAGACAGCAAAGGGAGCTGGACGGTTCGGTTTGCTTCCAACGAAGTTCCTGCTGACAGCCCGGCCACCGTGCTGTCCGTGAGTCAGACCGATGTGGCGGGTAATCGCAGTGCGGTCTCCGCCTACACGGTGGAGGTGGCCACGGCTGGCGTGAGTGCCAAAGTCCTGTCAATGGGGGTGGAGGACGACAGCGGCGCCGTCTCATTGGGCGCCTACAGCGTCAATGCACAAGGCACTGTGCCTTCGGGTCAGAGTACCGATGACAGCACGCCCGTGGTGACGATCCGCTTGGATCGCAACCTGCAGACCAACGAAGTGATCGAGCTGTACGACGGCCCCATCACCGCCAATGCCAAACCGGTGCTGACCCTCTCGGGGACAGCGGTGGCCGTGGAGAACGGTCTCTTTATCTGGCGCGCCACCACCAGCAGCTGGGCGCAAGCCAACACCGCGCTCAAAGCCGGTGCTCATCAGCTCAGCGCTCGCGTTATCAACACGCACACCTGGGACGTGGGCACCGAAGTGGACGCCGCCAACCGGGCCACGTTGTCGGTGCAGTCGCTCAACTTCAACCAGTTGCTGCTCAATGACGATCCGGCCACCAACCAGATCCCGGCCAATCAGTCAGCGGGTGCGGTGGTGCTCAATGGCGTGGCGGTGAACAAGCCGGTGCTGGGCGGCACCTTGCAGACGGCGTTGGCCAGTGGCGAGCGACTGGCCGTCTATGACACCGTGAGCGGCGTTGACAAACTGCTGGGCACGGCCACCCTGGTGGCCGTGAAAGACAGCAACAATGTACCGACTGGCACCTATACGTGGCGCTTCACACCACCCACCGGCCTGAGTAACGGCCTGCACTCCCTGAGCGTTCGGTTGGAGACCGACAGTGCCACACCCGTGGTGCGTCTGGCGATGTCGCAAGACATCACGGTCACCATTCCGGTGCTGAGCATTGCACCTGCCTCGGCGTCGCCCAATGGCTTGAGCACGGACACGGGCATCTCGTCCACCGATGGCATCAGCAGCAGCAAAACGCCCTATCTGCGCTTGTTGTTTCCCTCCGTGGGGCGGCAAGTGGGGGATATTGTCACGGTGGTGGACGTGGCTGACAACAACAAGGTGGTGGCCACCCAAAGCCTGACGG
>VEQI01000133.1 GCA_018883305.1 Limnohabitans sp.
CGTGTTGACCTGTGAAGGCGTGGAGCAAATTTTGTCGGGCCGTCATGGCGTGTACGACATGAAGGTCACCAACCAGCGGGGTGAGGTGGTGGCCATGTTCCGTGGCAAAAGCGCGCAGATCCCGGGCAACGTGTTTCCGGAATGACAGAGGGAGTTTTATGAGTCACACCTTGCCCTTGGAGCCGATTGAAAAGGCCAGCATTGACGAGTTACGCGCATTGCAGTTGCAGCGCCTGCGCTGGTCCTTGCGCCATGCGTATGACAATTCGCCGGTGTATCGACGCAAGTTCGACGCGGCGGGTGTTCATCCGGATGATTGCAAAAGCCTGGCTGATTTGGCCAAGTTTCCCTTCACCTCCAAAGCGGACTTGCGAGACAGCTACCCCTTTGGCATGTTTGCTGTTCCGCGTGAACAGGTGGTGCGTGTGCACGCCTCCAGTGGCACCACGGGCAAGCCTACGGTGGTGGGCTACACCGCCCGCGACATCGACACCTGGGCCACGGTGGTGGCGCGCAGCATCCGGGCGGCGGGGGCGCGTCGAGGCGACATGGTGCATGTGAGCTATGGCTATGGTTTGTTCACTGGCGGTCTGGGCGCGCATTACGGCGCCGAAAAACTGGGCCTCACGGTGGTGCCCTTTGGGGGCGGCCAGACGGAGCGTCAAGTGCAGCTCATTCAAGACTTCAAGCCCGACATCATCATGGTGACCCCCAGCTACATGCTGGCCATTGCCGATGAAATGCAACGCCAGGGGATGAGTGCAGCCGATTGCAGTCTGCGCATTGGCATCTTTGGCGCAGAGCCTTGGACCAACGACATGCGCCGCGCCATTGAGCAGCGCGTGGGCATCACGGCGGTGGACATCTACGGCTTGAGTGAGGTGATGGGCCCCGGCGTAGCCAGTGAGTGCGCAGAAACGCAAGACGGCCCCACCATCTGGGAAGACCATTTCTACCCCGAGATCATCCACCCCGACACCGGTGAGCCCGTGGCCGAGGGCGAGATGGGGGAACTGGTGTTCACCAGCCTCACCAAGGAGGCGCTGCCCATCATCCGCTACCGCACACGCGACCTCACCCGCTTGCTGCCGGGCACGGCGCGCACCATGCGCCGCATGGAAAAAATCACCGGTCGCAGCGACGACATGATGATTGTGCGCGGCGTGAATGTGTTCCCCACCCAGATCGAAGAACTCATCCTCAAACGCCCCGAGCTGGCGCCACACTATCAGTGCGTGCTCACGCGCGTGGGACCGCTGGACCAGCTGCGCGTGGTGGTGGAAACGCGTCCCGGTGTGCCACCCGACAGCCCGGCGGCGCAATCAGCGGCGTCACACCTGCAACACGATGTCAAAACCTTTGTGGGCAGCAGCATTGACGTGGAACTGCGCGCCGAAGGCGGCGTGGAACGCAGCCAAGGCAAAGCCAAACGGGTGGTGGACCTCAGGCCGAAGTAGGCCCCATCACCCACTGCGCCACCATCGACGCATCCGCCATCGACAAGCGCCAGGTCTTCACATCCTGTGCGCCACGCAGATCCAGTGGCACCCGCAGTAACTGGCGATCACGCGACACCAAGGCGATGACGCGCGTGGCCTGGCCTGCGTAAAGCGGCAGGTCATCCAAGCGCATCAATCGCCAGCTTGAGCCCGGTTTGCCACGAGCACCCGGCACTTCCAGTCCCAGCCACTCATCCCTCGCGCACAGGCCTGCGCGTTGCGCCAAGCCCCCGTGCAGCACGGTCTTGATTTGGATGCCCTGTGACTCCGTGACTCGCAGGCCCAGACGCTGCGCCCACTGCGAGGGGTCTTCATGCACCTGTACGCCCTGTGTGTGCAACAAGGCGCGCAGTGGCAATTCATCGGTGCCATGCACCCAATGCTGCACGCGACGTTCCCATGATTCACCGGTGAGGTCTTGCAACACGGCCAGCAAATCTGACTCACGCATGGGTCCGCCCGCGCAGCGCTTCCACAGCCCGCGCATCACCTCGTCCAGTGAATGACCCGTCTGACGCAGGCTCAGGTCCAGGCATAGGCCCACCAGCGCGCCCTTGGTGTAGTAACTCACCGTGATGTTGGGTGTGTTGTCATCGGCCCGGTAATACTTGGTCCAGGCCTCGAAGCTGGCTTGTGCCACGGATTGCACGTGTCGCCCCGGTGTTTGCAGCACTTGGTTGATGGTCTTGTTCAGCAGCTTCACATAGCGCGGCGCATCGATCAACCCGGCGCGGCACAGCAGCAAGTCGTCGTAATAACTGGTGAAGCCTTCAAAGAACCACAGCAACGAGGTCATGTTTTCGCGCTGGTAATCCACCGTGGCGAGATGAATGGGGCGCAAGCGCTTGACGTTCCAGGTGTGGAAATATTCGTGGCTGATGAGGCCCAGCAAGGTGATGTACCCGTCACTGGCTTGGCGATGGCCCTGTTGTGGCAGGTCCTCACGTTTGCAGATGAGCGCCGTGGAGTTGCGATGCTCCAACCCGCCATAACCGTCCGCCACAGCCCAGAGCATGAACACATACTGCTTGTGCGGCGCGCGGCCCCGCCCATGCCAGAACCGGACTTGTGTTTCCACAATGCGCTTGGTGTCTGCCAGCAAGCGTTCTCCGTCCAGAGAAGGGGGGGCACCAGCCACCACGAAGCGGTAATCCGAGCCGGCCACCCTGAACTCACCCGACCAGAAAGGGCCCATTTCCACGGGGCAGTCGGCCAGTTCGTCGTAGTGGGCCGCCTGGTAGGTGCCAAAGCCATGACGGTCCACACGCAGAGCCGTGAGGCCCGTGGCCAGTTGCCAATCGGGCAGATCACGCGGGCACAGCACTTCCAAGGAATGGGGCAAGTCTGTGAAGCCTTCTGCACGCAAGAACAAACTGGTGCCATTGAAGAAACCACGCTGCGCATCCAGCCAGGCGGTTCGCACAGAGGCGTCATGGGCATGCACTTGCAGCGTGACCGTGAGCGGTGTGCCTTCCTGCGCTTGCACCGACCAACTGCATTTGTCGGTTTGCGTGATGACGCAGGCGCGGCCTTTTTGTTGCGCATCCATGGCATGCACGTGCCTTGCAAACTCACGCACCAAATAGCTGCCCGGAATCCAGACCGGCAGTTGCAGCACTTGCGTGGCCTGGGGGCGCTGCAACGTGAGCGTGACCTGAAACAAATGCCGGCGTACATCCAGCACTTCCACGCGGTAGTGCACATCAGCCATGGCAGGTGCTGGGCGACGCGTGGCCATCAGGTGGCTCCTGCGGCCAGCAAGCAAGACAGCGTGGCGATGATCGTCAAGCGAAAGCGCAAGGTGAGCCACTCACCCAAACCCGCTGGCGGCCAGGTCTTGCGGTCCACCAGATAGCAGGCCACCAGCAACAAACCCAACAGCGGCAACCCCGCGTAAGCCGGCATGACCACGGCGATCCAGGCCAGCAAGGAGGCGATGACGCCCCACACCATGTGAAAGCGGCGTTGCGGTGAATCATGTCGCAGGCCAATCCCCCAATGAATGCCGCCCAAAAACGCCACCACCGTGGCCGCATAACCCGCCATGGCAATCGCCACCAGCGGATGCACCTCCGGGGTGACCAACCACATCAGCAGTGCAAACACTGCAAAGGGGATGAGGCCGGCATAGCCCAGGCGCTGAATGAAGTGGCCGATGGGGCTGTCGAGTTCAAGGATGCGGGTGTTGGAGGGCATAGCGGGGGTGAAATCAGGCAAGCTGCGACGAGCGAAACTTGTGAGTAAAAACGTTGATGGTGATGAACAGGACCCAACGGTGAAACACCGTCACTGGCTGATCAATTTCTCCACTTGCTGCGCGTTGATGGCCCCGGGCACACGCGTGCCATCCGCAGCAATCAGGGTGGGGGTGCCGGTGATCTTGTGTTTGCGACCCAGATCCAGGTTGCGCTGAATGGCGGCTGTGTCGCATTGAACTTGCGGTGCGGCCTGATCGCGCAACATCTGATCGTGCCAAGCCTTGGCCCGGTCTTTGGCGCACCAGATGTTGCGAGCCTTGTCGCTGGAGTCTTGTCCCAGGATGGGGTAGAGGAATAAATAAACCGTGACGTTGTCCACCTTTTGCAGATCACGTTCAAAGCGTTTGCAGTAACCGCAGTTGGGGTCTTCAAAGACGGCCAGCTTGCGCTTGCCATTGCCACGCACCAGGGGGATGGCGTCTTTCAGGGGCAAGGCGGCAAAGTCGATGGCGGTGAGTTTTTCCACGCGCTCTTCGGTGAGGTTGCGACGGTTGCGGGTGTCAATGAGCTGACCTTGAATGAGGTAGTTGGCGTCCGCATCGGTGTAGTAAATCTCTGCGCCCTCCACGCGCACTTCGTACAGGCCACTCATGGGCGTGCGGCTGACTTCCTCGATCTTGGGCAATTGCGGAATACGCTCGGCCAGGTTCTTACGGATTTGCGCTTCCTGACCTTGGGCCAGGGCCAGGCCCGTTAACAGTGTCAGGCTGGTCAACACGCCAGCACGCAGGCGGCGCCACGCAAGATGCAGGTCAGGGCCTTGCACGGCATTCAGCAGCGTGCGCAATTCAGTCAAACGCATGGGTCATTGTCCAGACATGGCGTGCTCCAGTGTCCATTGCTTCACCGGGCCGCAACGGTCAAAGACCGAGAGGCCCCAGTTGCGCAAGGATTGCACCGAGGCGTTGGGGTGAGAAAAAAGTCGTTGCAAGCCATCACAGGCCAGCCAGGTGGCTTGCATATCGGCTTTGCGCGTGCGTTCATAACGCCGCAGCAAATGTCGATCGTTCAAGGCGCGCCAAGTGTCGGCCGGCTGTTGGCGTTGCAGCACCTTGGCCAGTTCGGCCACATCCGCCAGGCCCAGGTTCAGCCCTTGGCCCGCCAGCGGATGAATGCCATGCGCGGCGTCACCCGCCAGCACCCAAGCCTCACCCGGGGCCAGTTCACCGCACCAGGTTTGCGCGCGTTGCAAATGCAAAGGCCAAACGGCACGCGCCGATTGGCATTGCACCTCACCCAGAAAACCTTGGGTGGCATCAAACAAGGCATTGTTAAAGCGGTCTTCCGCCATGGCTTGCAATTGCTGCGCGTGCTCGGGTGCCGTCGACCAGATCACCGCGCTCACGGAGCCCTCAGGCCCTTCCAGCGGCAGCAGGGCCACGATGTCGGGCCCATGACTGGTTTGCCGGAACCATTGCAGGGCTTGCTGGCGATGCGGCTGCGCAGTGCGCACGCGGCAGGCCAAGGCATGTTGGTGATAGGGCAAGCGCTCCAGCATGACACCCAATTGATCACGGGTGGTACTGTGGCGGCCTTCGCAGATCACGGTCAGGGTGGCTGGCGCGGCTTCTGGCAGGCGCGTGATGTTGGGGCGCTGGCGCACGGCCTGATCCAGCAGGTTTTCCAGCGCGGGCACGTCCACAATGGTGGTCAACCCCAGCGGCGAGGGCGATTGAAACCGCACCTGAGCACCTGTGTCGCCCCATACTTGCATGCTTTGCACCGGCGTGGCGTACTGGACAGCAGGCCAGCAGCCCACCGAGGACAACAGGGTGCGTGAGGCTTCATTCAACGCATAGGCCCGTACATCGGGCTGTTGGCTACTGGCGTGCTCCACCAGCAACACACGGGTTTGAACCGACTGGGACAGCAACAAAGCCAACGTGCGCCCCACCAGGCCGCCACCGCGAATGCAAATGTCCCAGGATCTTGTCATGACCTGGATTGTAGAGACCTCTATACTCGTTCCCCATTCGATTACCCCCACCACTCCCTCTCCTTTGAAGGCCTTGTTGACATGTCATCTGCCACTGCATCCATTGCTCAGTTGTGGGTTTATCCGGTCAAATCCTGTGCCGGTATTTCCGTGCTGGCCAGCGCGCTCACGGACACGGGTCTGGAGTGGGACCGCGCCTGGATGGTGGTGGACGCCAAGGGTAAAGCCATCACCCAGCGTGAACTGCCTGCCATGGCGCTCATTCAGACCCGCATCCGCTTGTCTGACATTCAACTCAAGGCGCCTGGCATGCTGGGTCTGCATTTGTCCATGAATGAAGTGGACGCACCGATGACTGTTCAGGTCTGGGGTGACACGGTGCCGGCTTACAGCATGGGCGCGCTGGCCTCGCAATGGCTGTGTGATTTTCTGGGCCAGACACCGCGTGGCAAGAACATGCTGGCGCAACGGGGCCCCTTTCACCTGGTGCGCTTTGACCCCGAGCATCCACGCCTGAGCGATGCCACCTGGACCGGTGACGTGCGCGCCCTGAACCAGTTCAGCGATGGCTTTCCGTTACTGGTGGTGAGTGAAGCCTCTTTGGCGGAGCTCAACCGCCGCTTGGCTGCCGCCGGGCAGGCCCCCGTGGGCATGGAGCGCTTTCGCCCCAACCTGGTGCTCTCAGGCTTGGCCGCCCATGAGGAAGATCAGATCCGCAACTTGCGCATTGACGTGGGTGGCCGCACCGTGACACTGCAACTGGTCAAGCCCTGCAGCCGTTGTTCCATACCAGACGTCAACCCAAACACCGGTGAAACGGATGACGCTGTGGGGCAGGTGCTGGCGGCCTACCGGCGTGATGCTGGCCTCAAAGGGGAGGTCACTTTTGGGATGAACGCCATGGTCACGGAAGGGTTGGTAGCGCCGGAGAGTGAGGAGGCGGAGCCGGTGTTGCGGGTGAGCCAGGCGGTGGAGATGCAGCCGCGTTGAGGCTCAGTCGTTGGTGTGCGGGCGCACGCCTCACGTTCACGAACCTTCGTCATCCCGTGGATGAAATGCAGCAATTTTTGTGTAAAAAATACTCATTGATTGAGTTTTATTAATAGATAAATAAAAACTTAATAGTTAATTTATGGCGAGAATGTCCGAAAGGAGTTCTGCCATGAAACATGAGTTTCGATCCATCTTTTCCAAGTGGGCCTGGAGGGCCGGTTTATTGTGCCTGTTGGCCATGTCCGGCTGCAGTTCAGGTGGTTCATCGGGAGAGGTGGGCACGTTGAATGTGCTGCTCACGGATGCACCTGCCTGCGGTTTCGACCATGTGTACGTCACCGTGGACCACGTCGAGATCTCCACAGACGGCGGAACCTGGACCACTGTGCCGGTGAAGTCCACGCTGAGCCGGATTGATCTGCTCACCCTGAGGAACGGTACGCTGCTGTCATTGGGCTCCGTGCCGCTGTCAGCGGGCACCTACCAACAAGTTCGCCTGGTGCTCAAGGACAATGGTGCGTCGGCACCTTGGGCCAATGCCTTGGTGCTCACAGGCAGCACCAGTGAATTGCCCTTGAAAACGCCCAGCGGCCAGCAAAGCGGTTACAAAATTCGAGGGCCGTTCACGGTGCAGGCCAACACCCTGTCCGATCTGGTGCTCGACTTCGACGCCTGCCAGTCCATCGTGGCAGCCGGCGCCAGCGGGCAACATCTGCTCAAGCCTGTGGTGACGGCCACGGCTCAAGTGGTCAGCGGGGCCATTCAGGGGACGGCGCAGCCAGGGGCCGTGGTCTCGGCGCAGCAGTCAGATACTTCCGGCGCGGTGGTGGTCAAAAGCACCGTGGCCGATGCCGTGACCGGTGTGTTCACCTTGTCGCCTGTCTTATCCAGCGATGTGGGGGGGACCGTCGACGTGGTGGTGGTGCCTGCGGCCAGTGGCGCCGTGCCCACGGGGTCGATGACCTCGATCATCCAGGCGGTGCCGGTCACAGCCGGTGCCACCACCCAGCTGGGGACATTGAGTGCCGTGACCACGCCGATCTATAGCGTCACGGGGTCCGTGGACGTCGCGGGTTCGGCTGCACAGGCCAATCTTCGCGTGACTCAAACCCTCACCAGTCAGGCCAAAGCCTATTGGGTGACCAGTGCATTGACCTCGGGCGGCACCTATGCCGTGGCGTTGGCAGCATCGGGGCCGCGGTTGGGCACCTACAGCACCAGCCTGCCCATCACGTTCACCACCCTCACCAACCCTGCAGATGTGGGCATTTACCAGGTCCAGGCCAGCGATGCGGCGGGAACCACGTCCACGCAGTCCGTCAATGTCAGTGCTGGCAGTGCCACGGCGAATTTCTCTCTCTCGCCTTGAGGCGTGTGATCGAATCATTCATGCCCGCCGGTGGTGGTGATACCTCTTGTCTGAAGACGGGCAAGGGGCACCTCCGATATAGTC
>VEQI01000134.1 GCA_018883305.1 Limnohabitans sp.
AGATCAGCGAGGCCGTGCTCGGCCTGGACGCCTCCGAGCAGGCCTTCCTCGACCGCACCCTGATCGAGCTCGACGGCACCGACAACAAGGGCCGCCTGGGTGCCAACGCCATGCTGGCCGTCTCGATGGCCGTCGCGCGTGCCGCCGCCGAGGAAGCCGGCCTGCCGCTGTACCGCTACTTCGGCGGCAGCACCAGCATGCAGCTGCCGGTGCCGATGATGAACGTCATCAACGGCGGCGCGCACGCCAACAACAACCTCGACATCCAGGAGTTCATGATCCTGCCGGTGGGCGCACCGTCGTTCCGCGAGGCGCTGCGCTGGGGCGCCGAGGTGTTCCATGCGCTCAAGAAGATCATTCATGACAAGGGGATGAGCACCGCGGTCGGCGACGAGGGTGGCTTCGCGCCGTCCGTCAACGGCCACGAGGCCGCGATCCAGCTGATCCTGGAAGCGATCGACAAGGCCGGCTATGTCGCGGGCGAGCAGATCATGCTGGGCCTGGACTGCGCCGCCTCCGAGTTCTGCAAGGAAGGCCCGGACGGCACCAAGGTCTACCACCTCGAAGGCGAAGGCCTGGTGCTCAGCGCCGAGCAGTGGACCGACATGCTGGCCACCTGGTGCGACAAGTACCCGATCATCAGCATCGAGGACGCGATGGGCGAAGGCGACTGGGCGGGCTGGAAGCACCTGACTGACGTGCTGGGCAAGAAGGTGCAGCTGGTGGGCGACGACCTGTTCGTGACCAACACCAAGATCTTCAAGGAGGGCATAGCCAAGGGCATCGGCAACTCGATCCTGATCAAGATCAACCAGATCGGCACCCTGCCCGAGACCTTCGAGGCGATCGAGATGGCCAAGCGCGCGGGCTACACCGCCGTGATCAGCCACCGCTCGGGCGAGACCGAAGATTCCACCATCGCTGACATTGCCGTGGGCTTGAATGCTGGCCAGATCAAGACCGGGTCCTTGAGCCGCAGTGACCGCATGGCCAAGTACAACCAGTTGCTGCGCATCGAGGAAGACCTGGGCGACATCGCCTCTTACCCTGGTCGCGACGCGTTCTATAACCTGCGTTGAGTCTCACTTAAACTGCTGCCATGAGCCGCACACTGACCTGGGTTCTGCTGACCCTGCTGCTGATTCTGCAAAGTCAGCTGTGGATCGGTCGTGGCAGCCTTCCGGATGTGATGCGGCAGCAGCAGCAACTGGCACAGCAGCGCCAGGAGAATCTGCAGGCGCAACTGGCCAACCAGCGACTGTTGGCCGAGTTGCGTGATCTGCGTGAAGGTCAGGAAATGATCGAGGAACGTGCCCGCCGCGAGGTGGGCATGGTCAAGTCCAACGAGATCTTCGTCCAACTTAGCCGGTGATGCGGTGAAGCTGGTTCTGTTGGGTCAGCCTGCGAACGAGGTGTCTGCACTGGCCGCGCAATTGGTGCACCCCGGTCTTCAGATCCTGAGTGTGGATGCATTGGCGCAGGCACCTGACTGGTCTACCCTGACCCCGAATGACCTGGTCTTGCTGCTGGCTCGTACACCTGCCCCATCGATTGACTGGCGGCCCATGCTGATGGCCAGTGGCCAAGCCTTTCAAGTGATACACCCCTCAGATCATCCGCTGCACCAGGAAGTGCTGTGGGCCCTGGGGCATCATCTGCGTCGTACCGTCGGGGACAGTCCCTGGCCTTTGCGCCGTGAAATTCCTGCTCGCTGGCAGGGCATGTGTGAAACCTGCAGCGACCCTGAATGCGAGCACCTGTTGTTCAGGCGTCTGGTCGGCATATCGGCCTCGAACGCCTGAGGACGCTGATGCACTCAGTGCACGGATGATGGCCCGGGTGTGGATGGCAAGGCGGTGAACAACCCTGCTGCATCCACAGCATCGTAGCGGTACTGACGCCCGCAGAAATCGCAACCGACTTCAATCTCGTTGCGCTCGGCCAGAATGCTCTCGGCCTCTTCACGGCCCAAACCACGAATCATTTGCCCAACCCGCTCTCGGCTGCAACGGCAGGCAAAGCGTGGTCCCTGCAGCCCCACCTTGGGCTCAAAACGTTGCAAGGGCTCTTGCCAGAACAGACGCCGCAGGATGGTGTCCACGTCCAGGGTCAACAGCTCTTGCTTTTGCAGGCTGGAAGCCAGCATGGCAATGCGCCGGTAGTCTTCGTTGCGGCCAATTTCATCTTCGTCTGCACGCGTGGCACGCGCGGACAAGTTGCCCTCTCCCTGTACTGGCAGTCGTTGGATCAACAGACCCGCCGCCACCTCACCGTTGGCGGCCAGCACCAGCGTGGTGTCGAGCTGTTCGCTTTGCAGCATGTAATGCTCCAGCACGGATTGCAGACTCTCCAGCGGCTGGCCATGGTCATCCCACAGGGGCACCACACCTTGATACGGTTGCTGCCCTGGCTGACGGTCCTGCGGATCCAGCGTGATGGCACAACGTCCACCCCGGTTGCGATTCACCATGCTGGAGAGCGAGGCGTCATCGGGCAACGCCTCCATGGGCTTGGCCGTGGCACGTAATTGCAAATCCGATTGCACCTCCACCACCGCCAGTTTGAGCGGGCCATCGCCGAAGATTTGCAGCACCAGCGCGCCGTTGAATTTGATGTTGCCCTGCATGAGCACGGCCGCAGCCGTCATCTCACCCAGCAAGTCGCGCACGGCGGGCGTGTAGGCGCCTGTCTCCGGGTGTTCGGCGCGACGGCGCAGGATTTCCTGCCAAGGCTCGGTGATGCGCACCAACATGCCGCGCACCGGCAGGCCTTCAAACAGGAATGTGTGCAACTCAGACATCAGGACTCTCGATGATCGAACAAGGGCTTAACCCGCGGCATCCACGCGCTTGAGACCCGCACGAAAGCGACGAGCATTCTCTTGATATCCCTTGGCACTGCGGCGCAAGCCTTCGATTTGCTCGGGGGTGAGTTGACGCACGGCCTTGGCGGGGCTGCCAATGATCATCGAACCATCCGGAAATTCCTTGCCTTCCGTGACCAAGGAGCCTGCGCCCACCAGGCAGTTCTTGCCAATGCGGGCCCCGTTGAGCACCACGGCCCCAATGCCGATCAGCGATTCATCGCCAATGGTGCAACCATGCAGCATGACCTGATGACCCACGGTCACGTTCTGCCCCACAGTGAGCGGCTGCCCATGATCGCTGTGCAGCACGCTGCCATCCTGGATGTTGCTGCCACGCCCGACACGAATGGTTTCGTTGTCGCCCCGAATCACCACATGGAACCAGATGCTGGTGTCGGCTTCCAGCACCACATTGCCCATGACTTCGGCACTCTCGGCCACCCAGGCAGAGGGATCCACCACGGGGGTGGTTTGATCAATGGCGTAGACGGCCATGGCGAACCTTTCAGCAAGTGAGGAGCAGACACCCCAGCAGCGCACATGCGCGGGAGGCGCGAACCTACAATTGTACGGATGGAACTTCGTGAACAAGCGCTAGGGGTCTTGTGTCTGGCTGACCCGGCCCACAAGGTGGCGGCGATGCAGGCCTTGTGGGCTGAGCACGCAAGCATGGCGCTGGACATGCATCGCACTTTCACGCCGGTGGCAAACAGCTTGCCCGGTCGTCCTGCGCATCCGCGTCTGGTTCCTCCCAAGGAAGTCCCACAGCGTTCCCCACACACGCTCATCGGTCGCGCGGCCTTGGTGCATGCGGTCTGCCATATCGAATTCAATGCCATCAACCTGGCCCTGGATGCCGTCTGGCGCTTCCAGGACATGCCCACCAAGTTCTACACGGACTGGCTACGCGTGGCCTTTGAGGAGTCCTGTCACTTTGACATGCTGCATCGGCATCTGCAAACCTTGCACCACGCTTATGGCGACTTTGAAGCCCACGATGGGCTGTGGCTCATGTGTGAAAAAACGGCGCACGACATCACCGCCCGCATGGCGCTGGTGCCGCGCACTCTGGAAGCCCGGGGGCTGGATGCCACGCCGCTGATCCAGTCGCGTTTGCGCCAGGTGGGCACACCCGATGCCTTGCAGTTCGTGGACTGTCTGGACGTGATCCTGCGAGAGGAGATCGGCCATGTGGAGATCGGCAATCGATGGTATCGGTGGCTGTGCGATCAACAGTCGCTGGACCCGGTGCCGCTTTACAAGCAATTGGTGCGACAGTACGCGGCACCACGTCTGCGCCCCCCCTTCAATCACGAAGCGCGTGCAGCCGCGGGGTTCAGCGCCGACGAGATGGCCTATCTCACCTCGGATGGCGTGTCAGCCTGAAACCGCAACCATCTGCGCATCATGGCTGCATCAACCGCACCATCAACCTCTGGGATGATGCTGTGCATGCAACGCTTGCAAACGCTCACGCGCCACGTGGGTGTAGATGGTGGTGGTGGAGATGTCGGCGTGGCCCAACAGCAACTGCACCGCTCTCAAGTCCGCACCGTGGTTGAGCAGGTGCGTGGCAAAGGCGTGTCGCAGGGTATGCGGTGACAAGGCCACCTGAATGTCTGCCCGCTTGGCGTACTTGCGCACCAGGCTCCAGAACATGATGCGCGTCATCGCGCTGCCTGCGTGCGCGCCACGTTGCGTCACGAACACGGCATCATGCTGCTGCCCCGCCAGCAGCACCGTGCGCGCTTGCGTCAAGTAGCGCTGCAACCATTCGCCCGCCTCCTGACCGAAGGGCACCAGGCGTTCCTTGCTGCCTTTGCCCATGACGCGCAGTACGCCGTCTTGCAGGCTGATTTGAAACAGTTGCAAGCCCACCAATTCACTCACGCGCAGGCCACTGGCGTACATCAACTCCAGCATGGTGCGGTCTCGCAAACCCAGCGGCGTTTCCACATCGGGGGCAGCCAGCAAGGCCGTCACCTGATCTTCCGTCAAGGTGTGTGGCACACGCAGCGGCTGCTTGGCGGACAGCAGCTTCAGCGTCGGGTCCACTTGAATGAGGTGCTCTCTCAGGGCCCAACGGTAAAAGCGCCGGAACACGGTCAGGCGCCGATTGGCCGTGGTGGCACGAGTGGCTTGATGTCGCTCGGCAAAGTAGCCTTGCAAGTGGGACTCGGAGAGCTGCAACAGCTCCATACCCTGCGGTTCCAACCAGGTCTGCAAACCGTTCAGGTCGCGTCGGTAAGCGGCCAGTGAGTTGGCAGACAACCCGTCTTCCAGCCACAGCGCATCGATGAATCGGTCGATGTCATCCTGTGGCTTGACGCCGGATGGAACCCCCATGGGCACCGAGCCCTTCAGTCCAACCGCAGCTTCTGCGTGTCCACGACCTTCTTGTAGACCTCGAATTCGGCCTTGATCTGGGTCGCAAACTGCTCGGGCGTGTTGGCCACGATCAGTGAGCCCGTATCCTCAATGCGCTTGCGAACGGCGGGATCCTCCAGTGCCTTGCGCACGCCAGCATTGATTTTGTCCACCACCTCACGCGGCAGTCCCTTGGGCCCATAAATGCCGTAGTACGCCATGCGGTTAACCGGCTCCAGCCCCACCTCTTTGAAGGTGGGAACCTGCGGCAGGACCGCCAGTCGTTGCGGTGCGGCCACCACGATGGGTACCAGACGGTGGTCCTTGATGAAGGGCAGCGCCGAGGGGAGGTTGTCAAAAATCATCGGCACTTGGCCGGCCACGGTGTCATTGAGGGCCGGTCCCGCGCCGCGATACGGAATGTGGGTGATGAACACCCCCGAAAGGCTTTTGAACAGCTCGGTCTGTAAGTGACCAATCCCCCCCGTGCCCGAGGAAGAGTAGGAGTAACGACCCGGTGCGCGCTTGACCACGTCCATGAAGCTCTTGTAGTCATTGGCAGGGAACGATGGGTGCACGGCCAGAATGTTGGGCGTGGCGGCCACGTTGATGATGGGGGTGAAGTCCGTCAACGGGTTGTACGGAATCTTGGGATTGATGGCCGGGTTGGCGGCCGTGGTGGAGACCGTGGCCATGCCCAGTGAATAACCATCCGGCTGCGCGCGCGCGGTTTCTTGCGCGCCAATCACGCCACCGCCACCGGCCTTGTTTTCGATCACCACCACCTGGCCCAGGGCCTTGCTCAGCGGATCGGCCAACACGCGCGCGATGATGTCCGTGGTGCCACCCGGCGCGAACGGCACTTGCAACTTGATCGGCTTGCTGGGATAGGCTTGCGCCAGCGCCACCGGCGCAGCAGCACAAGTCAATGAAGCCAACAGCGCCAGCACACTGCGGCGCCCATTCAAAAAACGATGGATGGTGTGTGGGTATGTCATGAATCCTCCCTCAGTAACAGCGACCAGCGCGACACGGAAAGGCACCGCGCCGTGTCGCCCATTCTACGCAGCCCCCTCCCCGTTGGAGATGACCCATCGCAACTGGCAGTATGCTTGGAACCGTGTATTACGCTCAACTCCTGTTCCCCGATTTCTCGCTCATTCTGTGCGGCTACCTGGTGTGCCGCTTCACCGGCCTGAATCGGCCGGTATGGCAACAGGTGGACGCGCTGGTGTATTTTTTCCTGTTCCCCGTGCTGCTGTTCCACTCGCTGGTGCGTGCGCCGCTTTCACTGAGCAGCGCCTCCAGCATGATGGGCGCAGGTCTGAGCCTGGGCCTGAGTGGCATCCTCTTGTCCTATGCCCTGCCCCATCTACCCTGGCTGCGTCAGTACATTGACGCGCGCCAGCATGCCGGCGCTGCCCAGGTGGGGTTTCGATTCAACTCCTTCATCGCGCTGGCCATGGTGGACCGGCTCGGTGGTGCGCCGGGTCTGTTGCAAATGGCTGTCTTGATCGGGGTCTGCGTCCCCATGTTCAACTTTGCAGCCGTCTGGCCCATGGCCCGCCACAGCCAACGCAGTTTTGTGCGTGAGTTGCTGAAAAATCCCTTGGTGATTGCCACGATGTCGGGCTTGGCCGCCAATCTTTGCGGTTTGTCCATCCCGCCCTGGCTGGAGCCCACAGTCACGCGCATTGGCGGCTCGTCGATTGCCCTGGGCCTGATGGCTGCAGGGGCTGGCTTGCAACTGCGCCAGTTGGGACAAGACCGCGTGCTGAGCGCGGGGCTTCTGGGTGTGCGGCATTTGGTCAGCCCCTTGGTGGCCTGGACCATGGCGCGCCTGTTCGGGCTTGATCCGGTGCAAACCCAGGTGCTGCTCATTTTTTCGGCCATGCCCACTGCGGCCAGTTGCTATGTGCTGGCCTCGCGCATGGGCTATGACGGAGGATATGTGGCGGGCTTGGTGACGCTGTCCACGCTGCTGGGCACGCTCAGTTTGCCCTACGCCCTGAGCCTGATCTGAGCGAAACCCACCAGGACAAGTGGCGCGGCGCGCGCGATCAGATCACCACAGGTTCGGGTTCAAGCCGGATGCCGAAACGCTCATACACGCTGGTCTGGATAGCCTTGGCCAGCGTCACCACCTCGCCCCCGGTGCAAGGATCAGCCGCCCCACCCCGGTTGATCAACACCAGCGCCTGCTTTTCATACACCCCGGCACGCCCCACGGACTTGCCCTTCCAGCCACAGGCATCGATCAACCAGCCGGCGGCCAACTTGATGGAGCCATCCGACATGGGGTAGTGCACCACCTTGGGGTCACGGCCAATGATGTCCGCGCATTGCTCGGGGGTGACTGTCGGATTCTTGAAGAAACTTCCGGCGTTGCCCACCACGGCCGGATCAGGCAGCTTGTGACGGCGAATGTCACATACCCAGTCAAACACTTGTTGGGGCGTGGGGTCTGCAATACCCGCCTCCACGCTTCGACGCTGCAAATCCAGGTACCCCAGATCTGCCCGCCAGCGCTTGGGCAAACGCAAGCGCACCCGCGTGATCAGCGCCCGCCCGGCCAACCCCATGTCACGCGAAGCACCCGAGTGCTGATCGGGCCCATGCTTGAACACCGAGTCGCGGTAGCCAAAGGCGCAGGCTGCTGCATCCAGTCGCAACAGGCGACCGTCGCGCAAATCCACCGCGTCCAGGGACTCGAAACGGTCTTGCAACTCCAACCCATAGGCCCCGATGTTCTGCACCGGGGCCGCACCCACCGTGCCCGGGATCAGAGCCATGTTTTCCAGCCCGGGCCAGCCTTGCGCCAAGGTCCAGGCCACCAGCCGGTGCCAGGATTCGCCCGCGCCAGCCTCGACCACCCAGGATCGCTCGTCCTCATCCACCAGC
>VEQI01000135.1 GCA_018883305.1 Limnohabitans sp.
CCAACAACGTGTCACCCAGCACTTCATGACTCCACGCTGCGACGTACCAGCTGTTTTTCAGCCACATGCTCTGTCTCCTGATCTGTCATGGGGTGCAGGATATTCAGCCTGCGAATATCATTCAATAGCATTTACTGCAGGAGAAATATCTGTGAAAACGATATGGCCTCAATTCGACTACAACCTTTTACGCATTCCTCTGGCCCTGGCAGAGACTGGCAATGTCTCCGATGCCGCCGAGATACTGGGCCTCAGTCAGTCAGGACTGAGTACGGCATTGGCACGATTGCGACGAACGCTCAATGACCCGGTTTTTGTGCGCACCCCCAAAGGCATGGTTCCCACCCCGCGATGCGAACGACTGCTCGAATCCGCCAGGGCGGCCATGAACTTAATTCATGAAGGCGTGTTAGAGCAACCAGCATTTGATCCGGCGACATCAACGGAAGTTTTCAGTCTGGCCATGACCGATGTGGCGGAAATTGTGTTTCTCCCGCGTCTCCTCCAGCATCTCTATTCGGTGGCGCCTGGGACAACCGTCAAAGTGGCCAACCATCCACCTCAAACTGTGCAACAGGCACTCATCGATGGTGATGTGGACTTGGTGCTGGGTTATTTCCCCGAGTTGAAAGGCACTGGTTTTTTCAAGCAACGTTTCTATACCCACACCTACGCTTGCATTGCCAGGCGTCACCACCCAAATATTCAGGGTAAATTGAATCTCAAAGATTACTTGTCACAAGGTCACGCCATGGTCACTGCACCTGCTCGCTCGCTGATTTCGTTGGAGCGTCATCTGCAACAGCAAGGCATTCACAGACGAGTGGTTTTAAGTACGCCTCACTACTTGAGTCTGCCGGCCATCATTGAGTCAACTGACTTGATTGCGACAGTTCCGCTCGCGGCATGTGCCCGATTTGCGCGTCAAGGCACCCTGCAGTTGCTGCGCACACCGTTCGAACCACCGAGCTTCCCCGTTCAGCAGCACTGGCATCGCCGAACGCACCATGAGTTAAAGAACAAATGGCTGCGTGCACAGTTGGCTCAACTGTTTGATGAGTCGCAGGATGAGTGGAAGCAAATCGAAGCTGCGCTGTATGGGCGAGGGTACCGCGGACAGCGACACCAATAATTCGACGTCTGGTTGAATGCAACTTCCAACTCACGATACGGCCATCAGGGAAATCACTAATTAGTTGATTATTCAACTAATTGACAATGCAACAGGCTAAGCCCAAGATTTCGCTGTGTCCAGCCCCATTTACAAGGAGACAAGTATGAAAACGTATCGTCGCCAAGCCCTCTCTGTCTTGGTCGCGGGTTTGTTGAGCATGGCTGCCCTTTCGGTCCAGGCCCAGGCCGTCAAGGTGGGTATCGTTGGCCCGCTGTCTGGGCCATTCGCTCACTATGGCACGCTATTCAAACAGGGCGTGGAGGCCTATATTGCCTCACAGGGTGGCAAGCTGGCCGGCAAGGATGTGGAGTTGATTTATCGTGATACAGGTGGTCCAAACCCGGGGGGCACCAAATCCTTGGTGCAGGAACTGATCGTCAAGGACAAGGTTGACTACCTCGGTGGCTTTGTCTTCACTCCTAACGCTATGGCCGTGGCACCCTTGATCCAGCAGGCTCAAGTTCCAACAGTCATTTTCAATGCCGCCACTTCTAGCATCACCGAGAAATCCGAATTCTTCATTCGCACCTCCTACACGTTGTGGCAAGTCACGGTGCCGCTGGCGCAGTGGGCGGTCAAGCAGAACATCAAGAAAGTGGTCACGGCCGTCACCGATTACGGACCCGGCGTCGATGCCGAGAACTCGTTCAAGAGCGAGTTCACCAAACAGGGTGGCACGGTGGTGGAGACCATCCGCATGCCCATCGCCACAACCGACTTTGCGCCCTTCGTGCAACGCATCAAGGCATCGGGCGCACAAGCTGTGTATACCTTCCTGCCGGGTGGGCCACCCAATCTGGGCTTCGTCAAGGCCTACAACGAAAACGGGCTGCAGAAGGCCGGCATCCAGTTCATGGGCACCGCTGAGATGGACGAGTTCGATCTGCAGAAATTCGGTGACGCCGCCCTGGGCCTGACCACGTCGTTCCACTACTCGGCGGCGCACGATTCCAAAGAGAACAAAAAGTTCATCGAGGAACTGCGCAAGCGCTCGCCCGATGCCATCGCCAATTACGCGTCGGTGGGCGCTTATGACGGCATGTACGTGATCCACAAGATGATTGAGGCTACCGGTGGACAAAAAGATGGCCTCAAGGCCATTGCAGCCGCTAGAGCATTGAAGTGGGAGAGCCCGCGTGGCCCGGTGTCGATCGATCCCAAGACCCGCCACATCACGCAAAACGTCTACCTACGCAAGGTGGAGAAAGCGGGCGCCACACTCGTCAACAAAGAAGTGAGCAACTTCGGTCCGCAGGGGGACTACGGGATCGACAAGTAATCCCGGCAGAGCCGAGGGATCGCGCATGACGGCGTTGCTGAATGTGGCCCTGGATGGCACCGCCTATGGCATGGTGCTGTTCATCATTGCCGTCGGCATGTCGCTCACCCTGGGGCTGATGCGGTTTGTGAACCTCAGCCATGGCGCCTTCGCCATGCTGGGGGGATACGCCACCGCCTTGCTGATCCGCGAGGCCGGGTGGGGTTTTTGGTCGGCTTTTCTGGTGGCGGTGCTGGCCACGGCGCTGGTGGGGGGAGTGCTGGAGGCATTGGTGTTGCGACATTTGTACGGCCGCACGCAACTGGATCAGGTACTGTTCACCATTGGCCTGAGCTTTTTCATGATCGCGGCCACCAACGCTTTGGCGGGGCCGCAAGTTCAACTCATCGCCTTGCCGGAGTGGCTGGCGCGGCCGGTGGATCTGGGCTTCAGAACTTTGCCGGGGCAGCGCCTGCTGGTGATTGGCATGGGCGCCGCGCTCGCGCTGGTGTTGGGGCTGGGGTTGAGTCGTACACGCTTTGGCATTTGGTTGCGGGCTGCCGTGGACCACGCGTCCACCGCGGCGACGCTGGGGATTCCCATTCGCCGCGTGCAGTGCCTCAGCTTTGCCATGGGGGCAGGGCTGGCGGCCGTCGGGGGTGTTCTGGGTGCCGAGTTGATGCCCCTGGAGCCGTACTACGCGTTGAAGTATCTGGTGCTGGTGCTGGTGGTGGTGGCCGTGGGCGGCATGGGCAGTATTGCAGGCTCGCTGGTCGCGGCGCTAGCTTTGGGCTGGGTGGAAACTGCCAGCAAATATTTTTTCTCGGACTGGGGCAGCACCTTCTTCTTCCTAGCCATGGCCGTGCTGCTGGCCTGGCGGCCTGAGGGCTTGCTCAAGCGATGACGGACATGCCTTCTACATCGATAGCCCCCAAGTGCGCACCTGCCTGGCGTGCCCCCCTGATCGTGGCGCTGCTGGGGCTGGCCTGGTTTTGGCTGCTGCCGGACCAGCTTGGCTTGCTGACACGATTGGCCTTCACCGCCTTGCTGGTTCTCTCGCTCGATCTGGTAGTGGGCGTGGCGGGCCTGGCCACACTGGGGCATGCCGCCATCTTCGGGGTGGGCGCTTATGCGGCAGGTATCTTCGCCTTGCGCGTCAGCACGGATCCTTTGCTGGGACTGGGTGTGGGGCTGCTCGCTGGGGGGGCGATCGCCTGCCTCTCGGGGCTGTTTCTATTGCGCTATCAGGGCTTCACCTTTTTGATGCTCACCGTGGCGGTGGCGCAGATCATCCAGAACCTGGCTAACAAATTTCGCGACTGGACGGGCGGTGATGATGGCTTGAGCGGGTTTGCCATGTCGCCGGTGCTGGGCCGATTCGCTTTTGACCTGGAGGGTAAGACTGCCGCCTTGTATGCCCTGGCCGTGCTGGTGCTGGGGTATTACGTGGCGCGCCGGGTGGTGGATTCGCCGTTCGGCCTGGCGGTGCGGGGCATCCATGAAAACCGCGCTCGCATGGCGGCGCTGGGCACGCCGGTCTATCGGCGCTTGCTGGTGTTGTACACCTTGGCCGGGATGCTTGCTGGAGTGGCTGGCGCCGTCAACACCCAGACCAATGCCATCGTGGGTCTCGACAGCCTGAGTTTTTCTTTGTCGGCTGAAACCCTGGTGATGCTGATCCTGGGTGGTGCCGGGCGACTGCACGGTGCGCTGATAGGCGCCGTGATTTTCACGGTGTTGCATCACACGGCGGCTTCCATCAACCCCTATCACTGGCTGTTTGTCATCGGACTGGCCCTCATGCTGGTGGTGCTAGCACCACCGGGACCCTGGTTGCGCCGACTGCTGGGTCGCTCCCGCCCAGGAGCCTCCTCATGAGCGCGCCCGTGTTCAGCATCGAGCGACTGGACAAGCACTTCGGTGGCTTGCATGTGACGCAAGGGGTGTCGCTGGCCTTGCACACAGGCGAGCGTGTGGCCTTGATCGGACCCAATGGGGCGGGTAAGACCACGCTGATCAACCTGATAAGTGGCGTGCTGCGGCCCGATGCCGGGCGTGTGCAACTGCATGGCGAGGACGTCACGCATCAAAGTCAGGCTGCGCGGGTCCGCGCAGGGCTGGTGAGAACGTTTCAGTTGACGACGCTGGCGCAGCACCTGCCGGTGCAACGACAGATCGAGCTGGCCTTGTTCGAGCGTGAGGGGTTGACCTCGCGCCTGTGGAAGTCGATGGACACTTATCCCGCGTTGACACAGGAAGCCCTGGCTATCCTGGAGGCACTGGGGCTGCTGGCGTTCGCGGGTTTGCCCACCGAGGCGCTGGCCTATGGCGAGCAGCGTCTGGTGGAAATGGGACTGGCCCTGGCGCTCAAGCCCAAGGTGTTGTTGCTGGATGAACCGATGGCGGGTGTGCCGAAGGCTGAGGGCGTACGTATCCTGTCGGCACTGCGGACCTTGTCTGAAGACCTCGCCGTGCTCATCATCGAGCACGACATGGACCTGGTGTTCAGCTTTGCCCAGCGCATCATCGTGCTGGCCGAAGGCGCTGTGCTGGCCCAAGGCACGCCGGACGAGATCCGTGCCAACCCCCTAGTGCGCGCCGCTTACCTGGGGAACGAGGAATGACCGCGCTGCTACAACTGGAACAGGTGGTGGCAGGCTACGGGCCGGTGACGGTGCTGAACGGCCTGGATTTTTCCATGGCCGAGCGGGACCACCTCGCCATCATTGGGCGCAACGGCGTGGGCAAGACCACCACGCTCAAGGCCATCATGGGTCTGGCCCGAGTGCATTCGGGCCGCATTCTTTTCCAGGGACAGGATCTGCAGGGCCTGTCTCCGAATGAACGAGCGGGACTGGGGTTGGGCTACGTGCCGCAAACGCGAGACATCTTTCCCTCGTTAACAGTGGAAGAGAACCTCATCGCAGGGTTGAAATCGCGTCCCATCACTGCGCTGGATGAGGCCTATGACATGTTTCCGCGCCTGCTTGAACGTCGCCACAACGGTGGCAGAGAACTCTCCGGTGGCGAGCAGCAGATGTTGTCCGTGGCGCGAGCGCTCTTGGGGCAACCCAAATTGCTTCTTTTGGATGAGCCGCTGGAGGGCCTGGCACCCATCATCCGGCAGTTGCTGTTGCAGGCCATCTCGCGCATGGTGCGCGAACTCGACATTGCCGTCGTCATGGTGGAACAACAAGTCAAGGAGGCACTGGTCCATACCGGGCGGGCGCTCATCCTGGATCACGGTGCGATTGTGTATTCGGGCGATTCGTCCGAATTGCTTGCTGATTCAGTCACTCTCGATCGCCATGTGGGTATGGCGGTGCATTGAAGTTATAAGGAGTAGTCATGACTCAAATCCCCGAACTCGACGTCGATCCCTACGCGCCCGAGAACCTGCTCAACCCTTACCCCATGCACGAGTTGATGCGTGAAACCGGGCCGCTGGTCAAGCTCAAGAATTACCCGGTGTACGCATGCGCACGACACCAAGAAGTGCAACATGTGTTGAGTGACTATGAAAATTTCATTTCCAGTGCAGGGGTGGGGCTGACAAACTTTAACCTGGAAACACCGTTCCGGCCCAAGAGCTTGATTCTGGAAGCCGACCCACCCCAACACACACAGATGCGCACTATTCTTTCTCGCATCTTGAGTCCTAGAGCAGTAGCTCAGATCCGGGAGTCGTTTGCTGCTGTGGCTGAAGAAATGGTGGATCGCTGCGTTGAAAAAGGAGACATTGACGGTATTCACGATCTGGCGCAACCTTACCCACTCAAAGTCTTCCCAGATGCAGTTGGGCTGGACGATGAAGGTCGTGAAAATTTGTTGCTGTACGGTGACATGGTTTTTAATTCCATGGGACCGCGAAATGAATTGCTGGCTAAAAGCACCGAACGCATGATTCCAGTGACCCAGTGGATCATGGACCATTGTGGACGCGACATGCTGCGCCCCGGGGGCTTTGGCGACCAAATCTACCAGGCGGCCGATGCTGGCGAGATCGATGTGAAGCAGGCGGCTATGTTGGTGCGCTCATTTCTCTCAGCGGGCGTGGATACCACAATCAATGGTCTGGGAAATGCCCTCTTCAGTCTGGCGCACCACCCCGAACAGTTCGCCAAACTGCATGCCGATCCGGCTAAGGCGCGGTCCGCCTTCGAGGAGTCCTTACGCTATGAGTCTACGGCGCAAACCTTCTTTCGCACGACCAATAAAACATGCGATGTGGCCGGACACGTCATTCCTGAGAACACGAAGGTGCTATGCATGCTGGCTTCAGCTAATCGAGATCCGCGTAAATGGGAAAACCCTGAGAAATTTGACATCGAACGCCGCGCAAGTGGTCATATGGCATTCGGCACGGGTATCCACGGTTGTGTGGGGCAGGTGGTGGCACGAATCGAGGGGGAGTTGGTGCTTTCCGCTATTGCCCGAAAGGTCAAGCGCATTGAGGTAACTGGTCAACACACCCGCCGACTAAATAACACATTGCGGGCTCTGGATACGCTGCCTTTGCGTTTTGTGCCTGCCTGATTTAAAGATTCAAGAGCCAGATCATGCCTTCCATCACTTTTATCCAAGCTAGTGGCGAATCTCGGAAAGTCGATGCTCCCCTGGGGCAAAATTTGATGCAAGTTGCCACGGAACTTGGACTCCAAGGCATCGTGGGCGAGTGCGGCGGTGCTGCCATGTGCGCCACATGCCATGTGTACGTTGATGAAGCTTGGATTGACAAGGTGCCACCTCCCAACAGCAATGAGTTGTCCATGCTTGATTTCACCGCGAGTGACCGACAGTCAAATAGTCGGCTGTCATGCCAAATCCGTGTGACGCAAGCATTGGATGGCTTGTTGGTGAATTTGCCAAATGCACAATAACGCTTGAACATGGCCAATCGGCGTAGTAATTCCTCCAACATGCCGCATGTTGACCTACAGCGGTATGTGCCGGCATTTTTGACTTGGATAGCCAACAAATTATCCAGAGGTGCCTCTCAGCATTACCTGCGGGTTCACGGAATCGGGATTGAAACCTGGCGTCTGCTGGTTTTGCTGGCTGTAGAGGGATCGCTGTCGGCTCAGCACGCCAGCAAGGTCATCGGCATGGATAAAGCTTCGGTCAGCCGTTGCTTCAAAAGCATGCATGCTGATGGACTGATTGGTATGTCGCTGGACGAGGAGGACGGTCGCCGACGGATTGCGACATTGACGGTCAAGGGACGGGCCATTCATGACGATATTCTGGGGATCGCACTAGAGCGTGAAAAAACCTTGTTGAGTGTGCTTCAGCCCTCCGAGCGCGAAGTTCTCATAAAAATCTTGACCAAGTTGCACGAGAACCTGCCTGACGTGGAAATTGCCACAAGTAAGTATGTGAGCGAGCATTTCCCTATGGCGATACGCAAAAGGACATCAACTTAATCTTTTAAAATCATCTGCTCTGGATAAAGGGATTGCACTTCGGCCTATTCATGTTTCCAGACGCTCATCTTCTTGCGGAATAGGGTTATAGGTAGGTGTGGACCACCAATCACCACCTGGGTGTTGAATCTCAACCAAATCTGACCCCGGGTTGTCATTCAAATTTGACCCCGCCCTGGTCTCAGTGCTTGGGCTACTGAGTTGTGGATAAGTCTATCGCAGGCTCGATGTTGTCTCCTTTCTGATC
>VEQI01000448.1 GCA_018883305.1 Limnohabitans sp.
GGCCAGTACCACGCCGGCCGAGCTGGCTGCCTTCATGCCCGAGCAATTGCAGGCCTGGTCCAAGGCGTTTGCAGACGCGGGCATGCAGCCCGAGTGACGCAGCAGCGGCGGGTGCGCTCGGCATGCGTGCATGACATCCAGTGAATGTCGTGTCACGCAAGCCGTTGGCGACAGCCCAACTCAGAGATCTTGCAAAGCCGCTTCCAGATGATCTTGAAAGCGTGCCACGTCAGCCAGTGCGTTGGCGTTCAGCAAGGCCAACTTGACCAGAAACAAAGACGTTTTCTCGGTGCCTGCGCGGTCAATCGACTGGGCCAGCAGGTCATACACCGTTTCCAGTTCGGCCACGGTCAGCGCGCTTGAGGGGGTGGTCATGACGTCGTCTCCTTATTGAGGCAGGGCCGCGCGCAGGGCCGCTTGCAAACGGGTGGCATCGAGTGTCAGCCAGCGGGCGCACACATGCTGATCGGGGCGCAGCAGATACGCCGCGCCATTGGCGGCCACACCGTAGCGCTGGCGCAGATGTCCGTCGGCATCCGCCCAGTGCAGATCGGCACCGCGCACGGGATGATCGGCCCCGATGGCGATCACACGCAACGCCACGCCGGTCTGGCGCGTGGCCTGCACGATCGCCATCAAATCATCAGGCATCGCCTGGGCGTTGGTGAAATAAAGCAACTCAAAACCGCCGCCCAGATGGTCCAGCAAGTAATCATTGGGCGCCAGCCGAATATTCTGCGGCGGTGCGCCGTGCGATGGCCCCGCCGTGAAGAGTGCGTCGTCATCGCCCGGGCTGTTGAGTCGCGAGTGGACGTAGGCATGCGGGCGGGAAGTGCGCCAGTGGTAGAGCGGGCGCACAAAGTCTTGCGTCAGGGACAAGGAGAGCACGGCATCGCGCAGCAACGCAAAGCCACCCGCTGGTGGCGCCATGAAGCGTGTGCTCTTGCCCGCTTCCTCGATGATTTCACGTGCTGCGCCCACGCGCTCCTCGCTGTGGTTATGCAACAGCGAAGTGCCCGCCCAGCCCCGAATGACATACGCCAGTTGCCAACCCAGCGACTGGGCGTCTTGAAAAGCGGTGTTGGCCCCACGCACGCCAAAAATGGGCAACAGATGCGCCGCATCCCCCGTGAACAGGATGTTGCCGTGAACATAGTCGGGCAGCGTGAGCGTGCGGGCAGAATACACCGACGACCAGTCCATCTCCCAGGGCGTGCCGCCAAACCCGATCATTGCCAGTTGAGCGTCAATGCGTGCCTTCAAGGACTCGGGGCGCAAGGCCTCTTCGGGAGACTCGCCGGGCGGCAATTGGTAATCCACCCGCCAAATGCCATGCGGCTCGCGGTGCATCAGGATGGTGTTGCCCCGGTTCCAGTCCGGGTCGAAATAGGCGCGTCGCTCGGTGGGCAACGGCAGATCGATCTTGATGTCGGCAATGACAAAGAAACCTTCGTAGGAGGCGCCTTCCATCTGGAGATTCAGCGCGGTGCGAATCCCGGAGCGCCCACCATCGGCCGCCACCAGCCAGTCGGTCTCCAGGGTATAAGGTCCTTCGGGTGTATCGATCTCGGCCAGCACATGACCTTCACGCTGCTCTACCCGGGTGAGCTTGTTGCCCCAGCGCACCTCGATCAGCGAATGGGCGTCGCAGGCGTCTAGCAGGTACTCTTCCAGGTACTGCTGCTGGATATTGAGCATGGGAAAGAAGCGGTCATCTGGATCATGCGGTGCCTCCAGACGAAACACGCACTGACCGCGGTAAAAGGAATTGCCAAAACGCCACGGCAAACCATGTGCCGTCATGCGGTCTGCCACACCCACCTGTTGCAAGATCTCCATGGACCGGCGGGTGAACACAAAGGCCC
>VEQI01000136.1 GCA_018883305.1 Limnohabitans sp.
GCCCATGGGGCATTGGCTGGATCGACACGGGCCCAAGCGGGTGCTGATGAGCTTTCTGGTGGTGGCGGTGCTGGGCAGCGCGGCGTTTGCCCTGGCCACCGGGTTTTCCGGGTTGTTGATGGCGCGTATCATGACCGGTGTGGGGGTCAGTGCTTGCCTCATGGCACCCCTGACCGGCTATCGCCGCTGGATGGGACCCTCCTTCCAGTTGCGCGCCAACTCCTGGATGCTGATGACGGGGGCCTTGGGCATGTTGTCCTCCACGTTGCCCGTTCAGTGGTTGCTGCCCGTGCTCGGTTGGCGGCCTTTGTTCTGGGTGCTGGCCGCATTGACGGTGCTGGCCGTGGTGTTGATCGCTTGGGTGGTGCCAGGGTGGCACACGGCCACGCCGACCGACGCCGCCAACTCGGTTCAGGCCAAGCCCGCCACGCCTTCTCAGGCCCACGGCTGGTGGTCCAGCTACCACGTGGTGTGGCGTCATCCCTATTTCCGTCGCATGGCCCCCTTGGGGGTGATCACCTACGGCGGCATGCTGGCCATGCAGACGCTGTGGGCCGGCCCCTGGCTGGTGCGTGTCAGCGGTTACAGCCCGCTGGAGGCAGCCACGGGCTTGTTCACGCTCAATGCATTCATGCTGGTCACGTTCTGGGCCTGGGGTTATTTCAATCCCCGACTGGCGGCAGCGGGTTGGAGTGCCGACCGCATCATCACCTTGGGCGCGCCCCTGAATTTGCTGGCCCTGGTCTGGCTGATCTATCGCGGCACGGACGCCGGACCGTTGACCTGGGCCCTGTTTTGCATGACCAATTCGTGCGTGGCGCTGGCACAGCCGGCCGTGGGCATGGCTTTTCCTTCTGAACAGGCCGGTCGCGCGCTCTCGGGCTACAACCTGGTGATGTTCGCCGGCATCTTCGCCTCGCAGTGGGGCATTGGTCTGCTCATCGATGGCTTCACCCGGCTGAACTGGGGGGTGGTGGGCAGCTTCCAGGGTGCCCTGGCCGTGTATGGTGTGCTCAGTGCGATGGCCTACGTGCATTTTTTGCGTGGTGCGGGAGATAATGCCTCCGCCACCCATTGACGTCATGAACACGCATATCCTCATCATCGCCCACGCGCCGCTGGCGCAGGCTCTGCGCCAATGTGCGATGCATGTTTTTCCGGAGGCGGGCGACGTCGTGATGGCGCTGGATGTGCAAGCCGACGAGTCCCCGGAAGCCACCCTGGCGCATGCCCAGGCCGCGCTGCAGGCCTGGCCCGATCAAGGGCCCACACTGGTGCTGACCGATGTGGTGGGCGCCACGCCTGCCAACGTGGCCCAAAAGCTGGTGGGCGACAACAATGCCCGTTTGGTGGCGGGTGTGAACCTGCCCATGTTGTTGCGCAGTATCTGTTACCGACAAGAGCCCCTGGATGATCTGGTGACGCGCGCCCTCACAGGTGGTGCCCAGGGCGTGGTCCAAATGGCTTGCCCCTCTACTTTGCCGATTCCAACAAGAGCATGATTCAGCGTTCCGTCACCATCAGCAACAAGCTCGGGCTGCATGCCCGTGCCTCCGCCAAACTCACCAAGCTGGCGGGCAGCTACCCCTGCAACGTCTTCATGACGCGTGGTGAGCGGCGCGTCAATGCCAAGAGCATCATGGGCGTCATGATGCTGGCTGCCGGCCTGGGCAGCGAGGTGCAGGTGGAGACCGATGGCGAGCAGGCCCAAGAGGCCATGGATGCGTTGATCGCGCTCATCAACGACAAATTCGGCGAAGGCGAATGACATGACCTTCGCCATCCACGGACTGGCCGTGGCCCGGGGCATTGCCATCGGGCGGGCCGTGCTGGTGGCGTCCAGCCGGGTCGATGTCGCGCACTACTTCATCGAGCCGGATCAGATCAGCCGCGAGATCGAGCGCGTGGCCCGTGCCCGCGATGCGGTGGTGGAGGAAATCCATCGCTTGTTGCAAAACATGCCCAAGGATGCGCCGCCCGAATTGCCAGCGCTGCTGGATGTGCACCTGATGCTGTTGCAGGACGAGACCCTGGCCGATGGCGTCAAGCATTGGGTGAAAGACCGCCTCTATAACGCTGAGTGGGCGCTGACCTCGCAACTGGACATCGTGGCGCGCCAGTTTGATGAGATGGAGGATGTCTATCTGCGTGAGCGCAAGGGTGACCTGGAGCAGGTGGTCGAGCGCATCCTGCGGCACCTCAAGGGCCTGCCCACCTCCGTGCCCACGCCGGTGACCAAGCGCAGCGCGTCCGCGCGCCAGCAAGACCTGTTGCTGGAAGATATCCAGGATGTGCCGCTGGTGCTGGTGGCGCATGACCTGAGCCCGGCAGACATGCTGCAGTTCAAGCAAAGCGTGTTCGCAGGCTTTGTGACTGATGTGGGGGGCAAGACCTCGCACACGGCCATCGTGGCGCGCAGCCTGGACATTCCTGCGGTGGTCGGTGCGCGCAACGCCAGCCAGCTGGTGCGCCAGGATGATTGGGTCATCATCGATGGTGACGCCGGCATCCTGATCGTTGATCCGTCGCCCATCATCCTGGCTGAATACGGCTTCAAGCAGCGCCAAGCCGAGTTGGAGCGTGAGCGGCTTTCGCGCCTGCGCCATACCCCGGCGGTCACGCTGGATGGTCAGCGTGTGGAATTGCTGGCCAACATTGAAATGCCTGAGGACTCTCCCGCGGCATTGGGCGTGGGTGCGGTGGGTGTGGGCCTGTTCCGCAGTGAATTCCTGTTCATGGGGCGTGAAGGCGCCCTGCCGGACGAGGACGAGCAATTTGAAGCCTACCTGCGTGCCGTGGTGGGCATGAAGGGCCTGCCCGTCACGATCCGCACCGTGGACGTGGGGGCCGACAAGCCGCTTGATCGGCATGTCCGTGACGAGGCCCACCTCAACCCATCACTGGGCTTGCGTGCCATCCGCTGGAGCCTGGCCGATCCATCCATGTTCCTGACCCAGCTGCGCGCCATCTTGCGAGCGGCCGCGCATGGCCAGGTGCATCTGCTCATCCCGATGCTGGCGCATGCCAGCGAAATCCGGCAAACGCTGGCCTTGCTCGATCAGGCGCGGGTTCAACTGGACAACCGGGGGTTGGCCTATGGGCCGGTCAAGGTGGGCGCCATGATTGAAGTCCCGGCGGCCGCGCTGAGCGTGCAGCTGTTCCTGCGTCACTTCGACTTTTTGTCGATCGGCACCAACGACCTCATCCAGTACACCCTGGCGATTGACCGTGCCGACGAACAAGTGGCGCATTTGTATGACCCGCTGCATCCCGCGGTCCTGCGGTTGGTGGCTGACACCATTGCGGCTTGCGTGGCGCAAGGCAAAGGCGTGAGCGTGTGCGGTGAAATGGCCGGTGACCCCACGGTCACGCGTTTGTTGCTGGGTTTGGGCTTGCGAAGCTTTTCCATGCATCCGACCCAGATCCTGGCGGTCAAGCAGGAAATTCTGCGCGCTGACACGACACGGTTGGCCACCTGGGCTCAGCAAGTGTTGCAATCTGATGACCCATCCCAACTGATTCACTGAGAGCGTTTCATGCCTTTGTTACTGGGCTGCATTGCCGACGATTTCACTGGCGCCACCGACTTGGCCAATAACCTGGTGCGTGCAGGCATGCGCGTGGTGCAAACCATTGGCGTGCCGTCAGTCCCGTTGCAGGCGGACGTCGATGCGGTGGTGGTGGCTCTCAAGTCGCGTACCCTGCCTCCGCAAGAGGCGGTGGCGCAGTCCTTGGCGGCGCTGCGCTGGTTGCAGTCGCAACAAGTGCAGCAGGTTTACTTCAAATACTGCTCCACCTTTGACAGCTGGTATCGGGGGGACACCCGCGGCAACATCGGCCCGGTCACCGAGGCCCTGATGCAGGCCTTGGGGTGCGACTTCACCATCGCCACACCAGCGTTTCCGGACAACCAGCGCACTGTGTTCAAGGGCCATTTGTTTGTGGGTGATGTGCTGCTGAGCGACAGCGGCATGAAAGACCATCCGCTCACACCCATGAACGACGCCAACCTGGTGCAGGTGATGCAGGCGCAATGCCAGCGGCCGGTGGGGTTGGTGGACTACCGCGTGACGGCGCAGGGCGAGGCGGCCATTCGCGCCCGCTTTGAGGCTTTGCGTGCCGAGGGCGTGGGCGTAGCGATTGTGGATGCCCTGTCCAATGACGACTTGCTTCGACTCGGTCCCGCGCTCAAGGGCATGCCTTTGGTGACAGCGGGTTCGGGGGTCGCCATTGGCTTGCCGGCCAACTGGGGGTTGACGCCATCGCCAGCCACAAGTCAGTTACCGCTGGCGGGCGGGTGGCGCGCGGTGGTCAGTGGCAGTTGTTCGCAAGCCACGCGCGCGCAGGTCGCACGGTTCAAGGCCCGCGGTGGTGAGGCCTTGGCCATCGACCCGCTGGCGTTGAACGATGACGCCGCGGTGGATCGTTGTGTCGAGCAAGCGCTGACCTGGGCCAGTACACGGTTGGCGCATGGACCAGTGTTGGTGTATTCCACGGCCGACCCGGCGCAAGTGCAGGTGGTGCAGCAACAATGGGGCGTGCAGGCAGCGGGCGAGCGCGTGGAGCAAACCCTGGCGCGCATTGCCCAGGGGCTGGTGCGGGCCGGTGTGCGCCAACTGGTGGTGGCCGGTGGCGAAACCTCGGGGGCTTGTGTGCAAGCCCTGGAGATCACTCAGTTGCAGATCGGGTCTCAGATCGACCCCGGTGTGCCGTGGTGTCACGCCCACAGTCCGCTGGTGGATCAGGGGTTGCACCTCACCCTCAAGTCCGGCAATTTTGGCGGCGAAGATTTTTTCCAGCAGGCGTTTGTCCTGTTGCAATCGGCCTCGACGGGGGCTGCATGACCTGTCTGTCACACGCGGACGAAAACCGCTGGCGAGACGAGATTTGTCGTGTGGGACGCAGCCTGTTTGAGCGGGGATATGTGCATGCCACCGCCGGCAATATCAGTGTGCGACTGGACGATGGCTATCTCATCACGCCCACCGATGCTTGTCTGGGTTTTTTGGACCCGGCCCGACTCTCGCGCCTGGATTTGCAAGGGCAGCAGCTGAGTGGGGACCGCGCCAGCAAGACGCTGGCCTTGCATCGCCGCATCTATGCGGCGGCGCAAGTCTTTGATGCCCAAACTCGCTGCGTGCTGCATACCCACAGTACCCACTGCGTGGCTTTGAGCTTGCGTGACACGCCTGCGGCCACCACCTCACTGGGCCCCGAGCTGCTGCCGGCCATCACACCCTACTTCGTGATGAAGGTGGGCCATGTGCCGCTGCTGGACTACGCGCGCCCCGGTTCACCGCCTGCGGCTGAAGCGGCTGCAGCAGCCATCACCCGTTACGGTCAAGCCGGTGCGCCTTTGCGCGCGGTCATGATGGCGCGCTTAGGCCCCAATGTCTGGCACGAATCGCCCGCGCAAGCCATGGCCACGCTGGAAGAGCTGGAAGAGACCGCGCGTTTGTGGCTGCTGTCCTCGGCCGTGGGTGCGCAGCAGCCCGCGTCCTTGACCGATGGGCAGATTGAAGACTTACGGCAGAGCTTTGGCGCGCGCTGGTAGGCCGCCCTCTTGCCGCACCGTACCCCCTGATTGGAGTTTTGCACATGCCCCGTTTTGCCGCCAACCTGTCGATGATGTACAACGAGTTGCCGTTCCCCGAGCGCTTTGCTGCCGCGGCAGCCGACGGCTTTCAGGCCGTGGAATATTTGTTTCCCTACAGCTGGACCCCGGCGCAACTGGCAGGCTGGCTCAAGGATGCGGGTTTGCAGCAGGTGTTGTTCAACGCCCCACCCGGTGGCAGTGACACCCGCAGCATCGATGAGGCCTGGCAAGCCGGCACGCGTGGCATTGCCAGTCTGCCCGGACGCGAGGCGGAGTTTCGCAGTGGCTTCCTGCTGGCGCTGGAATATGCCCAGGTGTTGAAGTGTCCGCGTGTGCACGTCATGGCTGGCCTGGTTCCCGAGGCGTATCGCGTGGCGTCTGCCTTGCCCCCGGCCCTCACCACCAGCGGCCCCTACGCTTCGCCCGCCCCGGTGGGCACGCCCGCGCTGCGTGAGACCTATCTGTCCAACCTGCGCTGGGCCTGTGAGCAGGCAGCCCAGGCCGGCGTCAACGTGCTGATCGAGCCGATCAACACACGCGATATTCCCTTTTTCTTTCTGAACCGCCAAGATCACGCGCACGCTGTGCTGGCCGATGTGGGCGCGGCTAACCTGCAAGTGCAGATGGACCTGTATCACTGCCAGATTGTTGAAGGGGATGTGGCGCAAAAAATCCGCCACTATCTGCCCACGGGGCGCGTTGGTCACTTCCAGATTGCCGGTGTGCCTCAACGCCATGAGCCAGATATCGGCGAGCTGCATCACCCGTATTTGTTCGATGTCATCGACGAGGTGTCTGCCGCCTGTGGCTGGCAAGGCTGGATTGGCTGTGAGTACCGTCCGGCGCGAGGCACCGAGCCGGGTGCCACATCGGCCGGCTTGGGCTGGTTGGCGCCGTACCGCGCCTGACGGACCTGCATCGTCGCATCACGCATCCACAAGGAGAGGGTCATGAACGCACGCATTCCGGCTTTCGATACCACGCAAGTGCTGAGCGATGTCTCACGCAGCTGGGACCAGGACATCGTTCAGCGCTTGCAGGACTACGTGGCGGTGCCTGCCAAGTCACCGGCCTTTGATCCCCAATGGGCACAGCACGGCTTGCTGCACCGGGTGTTGCATGACGCCGCGGATTGGGTACGTGCGCAAGCTGTGCCGGGCCTGCAATTGGAGATCATCGAATTGCCGGGTCGTACCCCGGTGTTGTTTTTCGAGATTCCTGCCACCCGCGCAGCCAATGAAGGCAGCCCGCAGACGGTGCTGATGTACGGCCATCTGGACAAGCAACCCGAGTTCAATGGGTGGCGCAGTGATCTGGGCCCCTGGACGCCCAAGTACCTGGATGGCCTGCTGTATGGCCGAGGCGCGGCCGACGACGGCTATGCGGTGTATGCCAGCGTGGCCGCTGTGCAGGCCTTGCAGCGACAGCAGGTGCCGCATCCACGCATCGTGGGCCTGATTGAAACGGGGGAGGAAAGCGGTTCGCCCGATCTCATCGCTTACATCGAGGCGCTGCGTCCCCGTCTGGGGGAGGTGGGTCTGGTGATTTGTCTGGACAGTGGTGCTGGCAACTACGACCAGTTGTGGCTGACCACCAGCCTGCGCGGTCTGGCCAGCGGTGTGCTGAAGGTGGAGATCCTGACCGAGGGCGTGCACTCCGGTGATGCCTCCGGACTGGTGCCCTCGAGCTTCAGAATCATGCGGCAGGTGTTGGACCGCCTGGAAGACAGTGCCAGTGGTCGCTTGCTGCCACAGCAGTTCCATTGCGAGGTGCCCACCGAGCGTGTGCAGCAGGCGCGCGCCACCGCCGTCATTCTGGGCGAAGAGGTCTATCGCCGATTCCCCTGGGCGCACCACGATTGTGGCGGCGCCACCCTGGTGGCCTTGCCCACCACCACGGATCCGCTGGAAGCCTTGCTGCGCCGAACCTGGCAACCCACCCTGAGCGTGACTGGCGCCGAGGGCTTCCCCAGCTTGCAGGACGCGGGCAATGTGTTGCGCCCCTACACCGCATTCAAACTCAGCTTGCGTTTGCCGCCCCTGGTGGACGCGGCCGCGGCCGTGTCAGAACTCAAAAGCTTGCTGGAGGACAACGCGCCCTACCAGGCTCGAGTGACCTTTCACGCCGAGGGAGCGGCCAGTGGCTGGAACGCGCCGGCCACGGCTCCCTGGTTTGAGCAGGCCCTGAACCAGGCCAGTCTGGCGCATTTCGGTGCACCCGTGGGCTACATTGGCCAGGGCGGGACGATACCGCTGATGAATCTGCTCAGCCAGGGATTCCCCACGGCGCAGATGATGGTGTGTGGCGTTTTGGGGCCGAAATCCAATGCACACGGCCCGAATGAGTTTCTGCACGTTCCCTACGCCCGCCGCCTGACCGCGGCCGTGGCGCAGGTGATGGCGCACATGCCCTGAGGGCTCAGTGGGCCGACTGGCGCTGCACACGC
>VEQI01000137.1 GCA_018883305.1 Limnohabitans sp.
ACCCTGGGGGGGCAGCTGATGGTGCAGGCCCTGGCCCAACTCGACCAGCTGCCACACACGCCACAACCGCCAGAGGGCGTCACCTACGCGCACAAAATCGAGAAGCATGAAGCGCCCCTGGACTGGCGTCGTGACGCACCCAGCCTGGCGCGACAAATTCGCGCCTTCGACCCGTTTCCTGGCGCACAGGCCCAGTGGGGCCATGACACGCTGAAGATCTGGCAAGGCGAGGTGGTGCAAGCGGGTCATGGCCTGGCCACACCCGGCACCATCCTGGCCGCCAGTCCCGCAGGCATCGATGTGGCCACCGGCCAGGGCGTGTTGCGCATACTGGCCTTGCAGCGCCCCGGTGGACGTCGGCTGACAGTGGCCGATGCGTTACGCGGCCATCCGATGGCCGTGGGCGACCGCTTCGAGTTGCCGCCCGTGTCGGCACAACGCGCGTCCGAGCCCCCCACAGGCCGCTGATCGCGCCCCAAGTCCGCATGTTTTTTCAGCGCGTCAATTTCACCCATCCGGCCTTCTGGGAGGGTGTACGCACCAGTGCAGCGTTGGCCCCGGGCCTGGCTGCCTGGGGGGTGATGACGGGGGTGGCCATGGTCAACGCCGGCATGAGCACCTTTGACTCCGTACTGATGACACTGGTCGTCTATGCCGGCAGTGTGCAACTGGCGGCCATTCCGCTGCTGGCGGCCAAGGCGCCGATGTGGGTGATTGTGACCACAGCCATTTGCGTGAATCTGCGTTTTGTGGTGTTCAGCGCCCACCTGCGACAGTACTTGATGGTGTGGCCACGCTGGCAACGGTTGGTCAACGGTTACTTCACCGCCGACCTCACCTATGTGCAATTCACCCAACGCTTCCCCCATCCCGCCGAGGACGATGCAGGCCGACGCGCCGAGCAGGCTTTCCTGTGCGGACACTATGGCCTGACCTGGCTGAACTGGGTGGTCACCGGATTGATCGGCATTGCCCTGACACACGCCGTGCCAGCGCATTGGGGACTGGGTTTTGCAGGCATCCTGGGCCTGGTGGGCGTGACGTGTTCGCTCGCCACCTCGCGTCTGCGCGTGACGGCTGCCGTGGTGGCCGGCGCAGCCAGCGTGGCTGCCGTGGCGCTGCCGCTGAAACTCAACATCGTGGTGGGCATTTCGGTGGCCGTGGCGGTGTGCATGCTGATGGACCGATTGCCCGGGCTTGCACCCGCGCCCAAGGACGCCGCATGATCAGCCTGGAGCACGTGCCCACCATGCTGTCGCTGGCGGTCGTCACGTTGGTCACGCGTTGCTTTTTTTTCATCTCCGACAAACCGTGGGAAATGCCTGGCTGGGTGGAACGCGGTCTGCGCTATGCGCCCATTGCCGCTCTGACCGTGGTGGTGGTGCCGGAGATTCTGACGCTGCAAGGCCAGCTCATCTCGGATTGGCGCGATGCCCGCTGGCCCGCTGCCCTGGCCAGCGGTGCTTATTTCCTGCTGCAGCGCGGTCGTGGTCAGTCCATTCTGGGCACCATCGTGACGGGAATGGCCGTGTATCTGCCGTTGCACCTGGGCCTGGGCTGGTGACGCAACGTCCGGTGTGACCCGGCGCCGCCTGTTCGCGCGCACGCGTCAGGCTGTGCCAAGCCGGTCCTTTTAAAATCGTTGCATGAACGTTATCCGCTTTTCCGATTTGTGTGCCCAGGGCAAGGTCCAGGGCCAACGTGTCTTCATCCGTGCCGACCTCAACGTGCCCCAGGACGACCAGGGCCACATCACGGAAGACACCCGCATCCGCGCCTCCCTGCCTTGCATCCGTGAGGCGCTGACGGCTGGCGCCGCTGTGATGGTGACCTCTCACCTGGGCCGCCCCACCGAAGGCACGCTGCGCCCCGAAGACTCCCTGCAACCCGTGGCCCAGCGCCTGAGCGAGTTGCTGGGCCAACCCGTGTCACTGGTGCGTGACTGGGTTCAAGGTGTCCAAGTGGCGCCTGGTCAGGTGGTGTTGCTGGAAAACTGTCGCGTCAACCCGGGTGAGAAAAAGAACCAGGAAGCCTTGTCGCGTCAAATGGCCAGCTTGTGCGACATCTACGTGAACGACGCCTTTGGCACCGCACATCGCGCGGAAGCCACCACTTATGGCATTGCCCAGTTCGCCCCCATCGCCTGCGCCGGCCCCTTGTTGGCCGCTGAAATCGATGCCATCACGCGCGCCTTGGCTGCGCCGCGTCGTCCGCTGGCGGCCATCGTGGCGGGCTCCAAGGTGTCCACTAAGCTCACCATTTTGGAAAGCCTGGCCAGCAAGGTCGATCAGCTGATCGTGGGTGGCGGCATTGCCAACACGTTCTTGCTGGCAGCAGGCATGCCGATTGGCAAAAGCCTGGCCGAACCAGACCTGGTGGACCAGGCCCGCGCGGTCATCCAGGCCATGAAGGCTCGTGGCGCCGAGGTGCCCATCCCCACCGACGTGGTGGTGGCCAAGACCTTTGCCGCCGACGCACCAGCCACCATCAAGGCCGCCCAGGACGTTGCTGAAGACGACCTGATCCTGGACATCGGCCCCGAGACCGCACAACGCCTGGCCACGCAGCTGCGTGCAGCGGGCACGATTGTGTGGAACGGCCCGGTGGGGGTGTTCGAATTCGACGCCTTTGCCAAAGGCACCGAGGTGGTGGCACGCGCCATTGCCGAGTCGGACGGCTTCAGCATCGCTGGTGGCGGTGACACGCTGGCAGCCATTGCCCGCTTTGGCATTGAGTCCAAGATTGGCTACATCTCCACCGGTGGGGGAGCCTTCCTGGAAGTGCTGGAAGGCAAGACGCTGCCGGCGCTGGAAATTCTCACCAAGCGCGCCACGGGTTAACCCCTGCGACAGGCCAAAAAAATAGCTCCCTCGGGAGCTATTTTTTTGGGCCACCGGTGTCACTCAGGCGGGCAGCGGTGACGGCTGGCTGGTGGCGCGGCCGGCGTAGTCGGTCCAGCAGCGACGGGTGAAGTCGTACAACTTGCAATCCCGCGCGGTCTGGAAATACCAGCGCCAGGAGAACGGCTGCACGATGATGCGCTCGGGCAGCATGGTTTCCAGCTTGTTCTGGGCCTGGCACAGCTTGTACAGCGGGATGCTCATGTCCACATGGTGGGCCGTGTGCTCCATGATGTGGTGCATCAGCGCGCCAATCTTGAACGGGAAGGTCAGGTGCACCGTGGTGGAGACAAAGGGCTGGGCCTTGGACCAGGCACTGCGCTCGTCATGCCATGACACCTTGACGTGGGTATGGTGCACATACACCACGAAACCAATCATGGCGCACCAGAACAGGAACGGCACCACCACGCCCATCAGCAGCACCAGGGTCACCGACTGGTCAAACGCCAGCGCCGCTGCCGTCATGACACCGATCCAGACCAGACCAAAGGCGCTGACCAGCAAGTTATCCTGAATGAAGATGTTGCGACGGGTGGGCATGTGACGGGCATTGGGGAAGAACATCCGGTTCCACCAGATTTCAACCATGTAGTACAGGCCAGGCGCCCAGCCGCTGCGGTACACGCGATCAAGCAGGCGATCCAGGGGCGACAAGGCCTCGTATTCAGCCTGAGTCAACGGGGCCCACACAAAATCAAAGCCCTTGAGGTTGGTGTAGCCGTGGTGCACCACGTTGTGGCCCACATCCCACAGGCTATAGGGCGTGAGAGAAGGCAGAAAAGCAATGCGACCCAGCCACTTGTTGAGGCCACGATGCGGCGTGAGACTTTGGTGGCAGGCGTCATGCCCGATGATGAACAGGCGACCGATGGTGAAGCCCGCAGCCAGGCCGCACAAAAGCTTGGCCCACCAGGCTTCAAACAGCACCGTGCCGGCCAGCAAGGTGGCCCAGATGGCCAGATCAAGGATCAACAGGGCCGAAGCGTACAGCGTGGTGCGCTCGGACAGGGGGATCAGCCACTCACGCAGCACCTTGCGGTGAGGCAGCGGTTGTCCGGGAGGAATGGGTTGTTGTTCAGTCGTGGTGGTCGTCGTATTCATGACAGCAGTAGGTGAAAGCAGCGCCCACGAAACGGCCTGACCGCCACGGGCATCTGAAGGACATGATTATCCCAGGTTACCCCATCACCCATCTGACAGAGGTCATCGACGGCCCAGAGAGCCTGCGCACATCCCTTCGAATACCAAAGTATTGATCAAGATCAGGCCGGGTCTGCGCCGCCGACCTCTCCTGTGAAGCCCTCAGAGGACTACCAACGCAAGGGCAGCGGCGCGCAAATGATGTATTGACGCCGCTCGTTGCAAGAAATATAGCCCCCAATCAACAAGTCCTTGAGCAAACGGCTGACCATTTCCCGGCTGCATCCGATCTGCTGCGCCATCAGGGCATGGGTCATGCGTTCATGCACCAGCAGGCGGCCATCGGACAGGCGCTCGGTGTTGCGGGTCAACAACTCGCATAAACGCCCATAGGTGTCGGTGAAAAGCACTTGTCGCACGGTTCGGGTGGCGTGCCGTGCCCGTGACACCACCGTCGCCAGCAGGTCGAGTGCAAAGACGGGCTCGCGGGCGATGAAGTCCAGCAACTGCAAGCGCGGAACCACCGAACACCAACTGGCATGCAGCGCCATCACACTGGCCGAGCGTGCACCACCATCCAGGCTCATCTCGCCCACCAGTTGGCCCGCGCCACAGATGCCGTAGGTGACCTCGCGTGGCCGTGACCCGCCAGAGTTGGAGAACACGCGCAGTCGCCCGTCCAGCACAATCACGAGTTCCTCGCCCGGCTCTCCCTCGTGCAGGACCATGGTATGGCGCGGGAACAAGCGAATATCACCCTGACTGGCCAACAGCCGCAGGCGTGGGTTGGACAGGCGGCCCGTCAGGGCCTGGGCATCCACCAGACGATGGTGCGTGATGGGCAAGGGCATTGGCGTATTCATGGAGCTCAACCTGATCAGCGTGATGACAGCCCCCATGGTGCCCAGGCCACGCCATCTGTGGTCATGCGGCACTTACAAACTGTGCACAGTCATGCTGTCGCCTTGAATTCATGTGAGAATGAATCGCATGAATACACCCACCAAACCCCGTCGCTCCACCAAAATCGTGGCCACGCTTGGCCCCGCCTCCAGCGATCCGCAAATCCTCGAGCAGATGATTCGCGCCGGGGTCAATGTGGTGCGCCTGAATTTCAGTCATGGCGTGGCGCAGGACCACATCGACCGTGCCCGGCTGGTGCGCGAGGCCGCCACCCGTGCCGGCCGTGAGGTGGCCATCATGGCCGACCTGCAAGGTCCCAAGATCCGGGTCGGCAAGTTTGCCCAGGGCAAGGTGCAACTGGAGCCGGGCGCAAAGTTCATCCTCGACGCCTCACGCACCACCCCGGGCGATCTCGAGGGCGTGGGCCTGGATTACAAGGAGTTGCCCCAGGACGTGAAGCCCGGCGACTTGCTGCTGCTCAATGACGGCCTGATCGTGCTGCAGGTCAACGCCGTCAAAGGCGAGGCCGTACACACCACGGTGCAACTGGGCGGCGAGCTCTCCAACAACAAGGGCATCAACAAAAAGGGCGGTGGCCTGACCGCGCCGGCGCTGACCGCCAAGGACATGGAAGACATCAAGACCGCCATGAGCTTTCAGGCGGACTATGTGGCGGTGAGCTTTCCCAAGAACGCCACAGACATGGAAATGGCTCGCCAACTGGCCAATGTGGCGGCGGCCGAGTTCAAACACCGTCCGGGCCTGATCGCCAAGATTGAACGCGCCGAAGCCATCCCGCATCTGGAAGACATTCTGCGCGCCAGTGACGGCATCATGGTGGCGCGTGGCGACCTGGCCGTCGAGGTGGGCAACGCCGCCGTGCCCGCGCTGCAAAAGCACATGATTCGCCTGGCGCGGCAGCATGACAAAGTGGTCATCACCGCCACCCAGATGATGGAGAGCATGATCACCAACCCGGTGCCGACCCGTGCCGAAGTGAGTGACGTGGCCAACGCCGTCCTGGACGGCACCGATGCGGTGATGCTGAGCGCCGAAACAGCCGCCGGCAAGTACCCCCTGGAAACCGTGATCGAGATGGCTCAAATCTGCGAGGCCGCCGAAGCGGCCGAGCGCGTGGAGCTGGACGCGGACTTCAGCGGCCAGACCTTCACCCGCATCGACCAGACCATCGCCATGGGCGCGCTGTTCACAGCGCATCACCTGGGTGCGAAGGCGCTGGTGGCCCTGACCGAATCGGGCTCCACCGCCTTGTGGATGAGCCGCCATCGCATCCACATTCCCATCTATGCCCTCACCAGCAAGCTCAGCACGCAACGCAAGATGGCGCTGTATCGCAACGTGCGCCCGCTGCTGATGGACACCAGTGCCGACCGCGACACCGCCCTGGTGCAAGCGGAAAACCACCTCAAAAAGCGCGGCATCGTGCAAACCGGTGACGTCTATGCCATCACCTGCGGTGAACCGATGGGCTCGCCCGGGGGTACCAACATGCTGAAGATTTCCCAGGTGAGCTGACACCTGGCGCGACAGCCTGTCAGGTCCGGGGCAGGCTGTCCTCGTTAAAATTGAAGGGTTTTCTTCAATTCCAGCATCAGGACTCATCATGGCTCTCGTTTCAATGCGCGAACTGCTCGACCATGCCGCGGCCAACGGCTACGGCATCCCGGCCTTCAACGTCAACAACCTCGAGCAAGTGCAGGCCGTGATGGCCGCCGCCGATGAAACCGGCGCCCCCGTCATCCTGCAAGCCAGCGCAGGCGCTCGCAAATACGCCGGCGAGTCCTTCATCAAGCACCTGATCCAGGCCGCCACCGAGGCCTATCCGCACATCCCCCTGGTGATGCACCAGGACCACGGCACCAGCCCCAAGGTGTGCTCGGGCGCCATCGACCTGGGCTTTGGCTCGGTCATGATGGACGGCTCCCTGATGGAAGACGGCAAGACACCGGCCGACTTTGCCTACAACGTCAACGTCACCCGCCAGGTGGTGGCCATGGCCCACCGGGTGGGCGTCACCGTCGAGGGTGAGCTCGGCTGCCTGGGTAGCCTGGAAACCGGCGAAGCCGGCGAGGAAGACGGCATTGGCGCGGTGGGCAAGCTGGACCACAGCCAGATGCTGACCGACCCCGAGGAGGCGGCCCGCTTCGTCAAGGAAACCCAGCTCGACGCCCTGGCCATTGCCATTGGCACCAGCCACGGCGCTTACAAGTTCACCCGCCCGCCCACCGGTGACGTGCTGGCCATCAGCCGCGTGAAAGAAATCAACGCGCGCATTCCCAACACCCACCTGGTGATGCACGGCTCCTCCTCGGTGCCGCAAGAGCTGCTGGCCATCATCAATCAGTACGGCGGCAAGATGAAGGAAACCTACGGCGTGCCCATCAGCGAAATCCAGGAAGCCATCAAGTACGGCGTGCGCAAGATCAACATCGACACCGACATCCGCCTGGCCATGACCGGCGCCGTGCGCAAGTTCATGCACGAGAACCCCGACAAATTCGACGCCCGTGAGTGGCTCAAGCCCGCCCGCGAAGCCGCCAAGGCCGTGTGCAAGCAGCGTTACCTGGAATTCGGTTGCGAAGGCCAGGGCGGCAAGATCAAGGGCGAGTCCTTGAGCGTCATGGCCGGCAAGTACGCCCAGGGCGCCTTGGCCCAGGTCGTGAACTGATTGCGCCACTCCCTGCGACCCTTCTGCCCAGGATACCGATGAGCGCTTCTCCCGCCGCCCCCGCGGCCTTGCACACCTCCGCCTTGCAATCCCTGCCGCTGCTCGCACGCGGCAAGGTACGCGACAACTACGCGGTCGGCAACGACCGCATCCTGATGGTGGCGAGTGACCGCATCAGCGCCTTTGACGTCATCATGGGCGAGCCCATCCCGGGCAAGGGCGCGCTGCTGACGCAGATGGCGCTGTTCTGGTTCGACAAACTGGGGCATCTGTGTCCCAACCACCTGACCGCCGATGCCCCCGAAAGCGTGGTCACGCCGGCGGAAGGCCAGCAGATTCGCGGACGCGCCATGCTGGTCAAGCGCCTGCAGCCCATACCGGTCGAGGCCGCGGTGCGTGGCTATCT
>VEQI01000138.1 GCA_018883305.1 Limnohabitans sp.
CCCGCCAGGATGGCCACCGGTGTGGCCAGACCCAAGGCACATGGACAAGCAATCCCCATCACCGCCACGGCATGAATCAGGGCCGTCGGCACATCGGCACCCCACCATCCCCAGACCAGTCCGGTCAACACGGACAGCACCAGCACCACCGGCACAAACACAGCAGACACCTGATCCACCAGCCGTTGCAACGGCGCCTTCGCGGCCTGTGCATCTTCCACCAGGCGAATGATGCGCGCGAGCACCGATTCCGCGCCCACGGCGGTCACCGTCATCACCACACGACCTTCACCATTCACACTGCCACCCGTGACCTTGTCGCCCACCGACTTGCTCACCGGCAACGACTCGCCCGTCAGCATGGACTCATCCACTTGCGTGTGGCCCTCCAGCACACGTCCATCTGCCGGGAAGCGCTCACCCGGACGGACGGACAGGTGATCGTTGACCATCAATTCCGCCACCGGCACATCCTCTTCACCCATGACGCCTATCAAGTGCGCGCGCTCGGGTCGCAAGGCTTGCAAGGCACGAATCGCTGCCGTGGTCTGCACCTTGGCTCGCGCTTCCAGCCACTTGCCCAGCAACACCAACGTGATCACCACCGCCGAACCTTCGAAATAAAGTGCCACATGCTCACCCGGTGCTGCACGCCACCACAACCAGGTGGACAGGGCCCAGCCAGCGGTGGTTCCCAGGGCGACCAGGACATCCATGCCTGCGCTGCCACTTTGGATGGCATGCCAAGTCCCGCGATAGAACCGCGCACCCAGACCGAACTGCACCGGCGTGGCCAGCAGGAATTGCCACACGGCGGGTAACATCCAGTGATGGCCGAACGCGTCGCCCAGCATGGGCAAGATCAACGGGGCCGATAGCAACAGTCCCAGACCCACTGGCCAGAAGCCTTGCCACGGCGAACCCGCATCCGGCAGCGTGGCCGTTTCACGCGAAGCGTACCCGGCGGCACGCACAGCTCTACGCAACTGCACCTCGTCACCCAAGCCATCGACCCAGCGTACCTGTGCGGTTTCCGTGGCCAGGTTGACGGTGGCATCTTCCACACCGGGGACACGGCGAAGTGCACGCTCCACGCGTGTGACACACGCGGCGCAGGTCATGCCTTCAATGCCCAATTGCGTCGTTGCTGCGTTTTCCATGACCATCATCCATCACATCCTGTGTCATCCGTGAATAACGATACCATTCCTTCTTGTGGGTGTCGTGTCGCTGTGGCACGATGCCACTGCCGTGGTGTCTGGTGTGATGCCACGCGCGCTCTGAGGAGAATCTTCCATGAAGCAGCAATTCAACGTTCAAGGCATGACCTGTGGTCATTGCGAAATGGCCGTCAAACGTGCGGTCCTGCAACTCGACCCCGCGGCCCAGGTCCAGATTGACCGTACCCAGGGCAAGGTGGAGGTGGACAGCCAGCAACCGCGCGAAGCGCTGGCGCACGCCATTGCCGATGAAGGGTATCAAGTGTCATGACCCAAGCCGTCACACAGGGACGTCGCCTGGAACGCCTGGTTCGTGGGCAAGAAACCTCGGACGGCGCAGGCGTCAAACTTCGGCGTGTGCTCACCCATGATCTGCAACAACGTCTCGACCCCTTTCTCATGCTGGACGCCTTTGGGAGTGACCAGCCGGGTGACTACATCGCCGGCTTCCCAGACCATCCACATCGTGGCTTTGAAACCGTCACCTACATGATTGCCGGACGCATGCGCCATCGCGACAGCGGGGGTCATGAGGGCTTGCTGGAAAACGGCGGCGTGCAGTGGATGACGGCCGGCCGTGGCCTGGTGCATAGCGAAATGCCCGAGCAGGAAGAGGGCGTGATGGAAGGGTTTCAGCTATGGCTGAATCTGCCGAGCCAGCGCAAGCTGTGCGACCCGTGGTACCGCGACATTCCTTCCGGTGAAATTCCTGAAGTGAATTTGCCGGGCGGAATTCATGTGCGTGTCATTGCCGGTCATTGCGCAGGCGTGGCTGGTGCCATCACGCGGGAACAAACCGAACCCTTGTATTTGGACGTGCACTTTGTGGGCGATGATGCCACCGCCGTTTTCTCACAAGCCCTGCCCAGCCATCACAACGCTTTTGTCTATGCCTATCGGGGCTCGTTGGACATCTGCGGTGCACAAGACACGCAAACTGTGCCTGTGGGTCACATGGGCCTGTTGCGAAACGAAGGTGATGGCTTGATCCTGCGAGGCTCGTCAGGCACACGCGCCATCGTCATCGCCGGACAACCGCTGCGCGAACCTATCGCCCAGTACGGTCCCTTCGTGATGAACACGCGCGAGCAATTGATGCAGGCGGTGGAGGATTTCCGGGCAGGGAAGTTCGGCGCCTGACAAGAGCCCCACTGTTGTCGCCAATCACCCGTTGGTGACAACAGTTCACTCACACATCAATATTCGCCGCCCTCAGCGCATTCGTTTCAATGAAGTCGCGGCGCGGCTCCACTTCGTCACCCATCAGCATGGTGAACACTCGATCGGCTTCGATGGCGTCATCGATTTGCACACGCAGTAAACGTCGCACATTCGGGTCCATGGTGGTTTCCCAGAGCTGCTCGGGGTTCATTTCACCCAGCCCTTTGTAGCGTTGACGTGCGGTGGATTGTTCCGCTTGTGCAATCAGCCAGCGCATGGCCTGGCGGAAATCGCTCACGCGTTCGTGCTTGGCCTTTTCTCCCTCACCACGTGAGACACGCGCACCTTCGGACAACAAGCCTTTGAAGGTTTGCGCGGCCTCCGCCAGGGCCGCGTAATCGGCGCCATGGACAAAGTCCTGGGTGATGACGCTGCTCTTGATATTGCCGTGGTGACGGCGGCTGATGCGCAACAAAGGTTTATCGCTGCGTGCGTCGAACTCGCCCGCCACTTCGCTGCTGCTGCCAATGTCGTTGAGATAGGCCTGCAAAGCGGTGGCGGAAACCTCTGCCTGTTCCACGGTGTCGAGTTTGAGTGCCACACCATCGGCGATGGCACGAAGGGCTTCGAGGTCCATGAAAGCGCTCAAACGATCAATGACCGATTCGGCCAGTTGGTGTTTGCGTGCCAATTCGGCCAGCGTATCACCTTCGAGTTTGCGCGATGACGGACCACCCGTCTCGATGCTGGCATCCTTGAGCGCCACACGGATGAGGAATTGATCCAGTGCAGAGGCGTCTTTAAGGTATTGCTCCTCACGGCCCACCTTGACCTTGTAGAGCGGGGGCTGCGCAATGTAAATGTGGCCACGCTCCACCAGCTCCGACATTTGCCGATAGAAGAAGGTCAGCAACAGCGTGCGGATGTGCGCACCATCCACGTCCGCATCGGTCATGATGATGATGCGGTGGTAACGCAGTTTGTCGATGTTGAAATCATCGGTGCCCGACTTGCCCGATTCATCCGAGGCACGGCCGATGCCGGTGCCCAAGGCGGTGATGAGCGTCAGAATCTCGTTGCTGGTGAGCAGTTTCTCGTAGCGCGCTTTCTCCACGTTCAGGATCTTGCCGCGCAAGGGCAGAATGGCCTGGAATTTTCGGTCACGTCCTTGCTTGGCAGAGCCGCCAGCGGAGTCACCCTCGACGATGTAGATTTCGCACAGCGCCGGATCTTTCTCCTGGCAATCAGCCAGCTTGCCGGGCAGGCCCATGCCATCCAGCACACCCTTGCGGCGCGTCATTTCACGCGCTTTACGCGCCGCTTCACGGGCGCGTGCAGCTTCCACAATCTTGCCGCACAAAATCTTGGCGTCGTTGGGTCGTTCTTGCAGATAGTCTGTCAAGGCCTTGGCCACGATGTCTTCCACCGGTGCACGCACTTCGCTGGACACCAATTTGTCTTTGGTCTGGCTACTGAATTTGGGCTCAGGCACTTTGACGGACAGGACGCAACACAGACCTTCACGCATGTCGTCACCGCTGACCTCGACCTTGGCTTTTTTGGCCAGCTCGTTCTCTTCGATGTACTTGTTGATCACGCGCGTCATGGCCGCACGCAAGCCGGTCAGGTGGGTACCACCATCGCGCTGGGGAATGTTGTTGGTGAAACACAGCACGCTTTCGCTGTAACCATCGTTCCACTGCATGGCCACTTCCACACCAATGCTGGTGCCAGGAATGCCACCGTACGATTCTGCAGGTCGTTCGCCATTGGCATGGAACACATTGGGGTGCAGCACTTTTTTGCCGCCGTTGATGAACTCAACAAATCCCTTCACACCACCTGCACCAGAGAAATCGTCGGCCTTGCCAGTGCGTTCATCGGTGAGGCGGATGCGCACACCGTTGTTGAGAAAGCTCAGTTCACGCAAACGCTTGCTCAGAATTTCATAATGAAAATCCGAGTTTTGTTGGAAGATGTCTGTGTCGGGCAGGAAGTGAACTTCGGTTCCGCGTTTTTCCGTGTCTCCCACAATTTTCATGGGGGACACTTCCACACCTTCGTTGGATTCGATCAGGCGGTTTTGCACAAAACCGCGTGAGAACTCCAGCGCATGCACCTTGCCTTCTCGACGTACGGTCAAACGCAGCCACTTGGACAAAGCGTTCACGCAAGACACGCCCACCCCGTGCAAACCTCCGGACACCTTATAGCTGTTCTGGTTGAATTTGCCGCCCGCATGCAACTCGGTCAGGGCAATTTCAGCTGCACTGCGTTTGGGCTCGTGCTTGTCATCCATCTTCACCCCGGTGGGAATGCCCCGGCCGTTGTCTTTCACACTGATGGAGTTGTCCGAGTGAATGATGACTTCAATGTCATCGCAATGACCAGCAAGCGCCTCATCAATGGAGTTGTCCACCACCTCGAACACCAGGTGATGCAAGCCGGTGCCATCAGAGGCATCGCCGATATACATGCCAGGACGCTTGCGCACAGCTTCCAGACCCTCCAGGATCTGAATGGAACCTTCGCCATAGGCGTCAGCGGCAGGGGTAGGCTCGTTAGCCTGGGGTTCGTTGGGTGAGCTCATAAAACTTTCTCTAGACCAGGCATTGCCTGATCTTTGTGACATATCGTGCGAATCAGACCGGTGCCTGGCACTCAGATGCGCATGGGCATCACCACGTACTTGAAGCTGGATTGATCGGGAATGGTGATCAAGACGGAACTGTTGGAGTCAGCCAAGTCCATGCGCACCATGTCTTGGTCCATGTTGGTGAGCACATCGATCAGGTAGGTGACGTTGAAGCCAATCTCGATGGCGTCTCCGCCGTAGTCGATTTCCAGTTCATCCACGGCTTCTTCCTGCTCGGCATTGTTGGACGCCACGCGCAACAGGCCAGGTTCCAGGTTCAGACGAACGCCTTTGAATTTTTCACTGGTGAGAATGGCTGTGCGTTGCAAACAGGCCAGCAGGGGGACACGTCCCAGGGTAATGGTGTTTTTGTGGTTCTTGGGAATCACGCGGTTGTAATCCGGGAACTTGCCTTCCACCAGCTTGGTGACAAACTCCATGCCGTCAAAGACAAACTTGGCCTGGTTGTTGGCAAACTGCATGTCGATGGCGCCTTCCTTGTCACTCAAGAGGCGCGACATTTCCAGCACGGTTTTACGCGGCAGGATCACTTCCTGACGCGGCACTTCTACATCCAGCGTGGCACTGGCGTAAGCCAGTCGGTGACCATCAGTGGCCACCAGGCTCAGTTGTTTGCCTTCGGCCACGAACAAAATGCCATTGAGGTAGTAACGGATGTCGTGCACGGCCATGGAGAACGAGACCTGCTGCAGCAAACCCTTCAGCGTTTTTTGCGGCACGCTGAACACGGGGCCGAAATTGGGCGACTCCTGAACCAGCGGAAAGTCTTCTGCAGGCAGTGTCTGCAACGTGAAGCGGCTTTTGCCCCCCTTGAGCACCAGTTTGTTCTGGCTGGATTCCAGACTGACGGTTTGATCTGCAGGCATAGAGCGCAGAATGTCAATCAGCTTGCGTGCACCCACCGTGGTGCTGAACTGTCCTGCATCACCACCCAGGTCTGCCTGTGTGCGAATCTGAATTTCCAGATCGCTGGTGGTCAGTTGAACCGTGGAGCCGGTTTTGCGCAGAAGCACATTGGCCAACACCGGCAAGGTATGACGACGTTCCACGATGCCAGACACCGACTGCAACACGGACAACACACGGTCCTGGGTGGCTTTCAATACGATCATGACAACCTCTTGATTTATTTAATTGAATTAGGGTTAGTAGATAAGGACGTCGACACACTGTGGAAAACGACATTTTCCTCTTTTTTTTCAACGACTTGGACGTTCTCAAAGCATGTGGGCAGCCCTGCTTTTGTGATGTCTTGCCATTGGGGACAACTTGCGTGAAACGACGCCTGCTGTGGACAAGTGGACAATTGTTGGAAAGTCATGCACAGGGTTATCCAGGTCTCAACCTTTGAGGGTTTGTTCCAGCACATGCAGTTGCTGGTTCAGCTCGCTCAGTTGCTGGCGCTCGCCAGCAATTTTCCGAACTGCGTGCAGCACCGTGGTGTGATCGCGGCCACCAAATAACTCACCAATCTCGGGCAGGCTTTTCTGGGTCAGCTCCTTGGCCAGGTACATCGCAATCTGGCGTGGCCGGGCAATGGATGCCGGACGCTTCTTGGAGTACATGTCGGCGACTTTGATCTTGTAGTAATCGGCCACCGTCTTTTGAATGTTCTCCACAGAGATCTGACGGTTTTGAATGGATAGCAAGTCGCGCAGCGCGTCGCGGGTCAGCTGGATGGAGATTTCTTTTTGGTTGAAGCGTGAGTAAGCCAGGATTTTGCGTAGCGCACCTTCCAGCTCGCGCACGTTGGAGCGCACATTCTTGGCTACGAAAAAAGCCACTTCTTCGGGCATCTCCGCACCTTCCGCACGTGCCTTGCTGATCAGAATGGCCACCCGCATTTCCAGCTCTGGTGGCTCGATGGCCACGGTCAGACCCGAGTCGAAGCGGGAGACCAGACGCTCATGAATATCCGTCAAGCCTTTGGGATACGTGTCGCTGGTCATCACAATGTGTGATTTTTTGGCCAGCAAGGCTTCAAAGGCGTTGAAAAATTCTTCTTGCGTGCGTTCTTTGTTGGCAAAGAACTGCACGTCGTCAATCAGCAACAGGTCCAGCGAATGGTAATGGTGCTTGAACTCGTCAAAGGTTTTCCGCTGATAGGCTTTAACCACATCCGAGACAAATTGTTCAGCATGGATGTAGAGAACTTTGGCGTCCGGGCGTTGTGCCAGCAAGGCATTGCCCACCGCATGGACCAAATGGGTTTTACCCAGACCCACACCGCCGTAGATGAACAAGGGGTTGTACAAATGCCCTGGCGAATTGGCAACGTGTGTGGCAGCCGCGCGAGCCATGCGGTTGGCAGAACCTTCCACCAGCGTGTCAAAGGTCAATGCGGAATTCAGCCGTGTGCGAAACCCGTTCGAGGCCGCCTCATCCACCATCGGCACTGGGTCGTGGATGGGTTCATGATCAACTTGAATTCTTGGTTGAACATATCTGGAAACGGTTTCGCGCTGAGCAAGCACTAACTCAACTTGAACAGATTGCCCACTCATGTGGGCCAGCAACTGGCTCAGTCGTTGGGTATATTGAGCCCGGATCCAATCCAGTTTGAAGCGGTTGCCCACCGTGATGCGAACCTTGGACAGATCGGGGGTCACCTCGGCTTGCAAGGGGCGAATCCAGGTGTTGAACTGCTGTTCGGGCAATTCCTGCGCCAGCTGATCCAGGCATGATTGCCACAACGCATCCCCGGGTTCGGGGGCGCTGGATGCAGGTGAATAAGAGGGAGGAAGGCCGGAATTCATGCGGTAGGGAACTGTGGACAGTCAGCACGTGACAAGCCCGCTGATGGACTTTATCAAAAATTTATCCACAGACTGCGCAAACGGATTTTAGGCGTCAATTGAAGGGTTTTGCCGAAACCCCCTGTGAAATTTGAGATAATGGCGGGTTTCCCTGATAAATACCTTTTAAAGAAGCGAGGATCCTTCCATGAAGCGCACCTACCAACCC
>VEQI01000139.1 GCA_018883305.1 Limnohabitans sp.
GTGCTGGGCAGTGTGCAGCCCCAGCCCATCCTGCAGCAAGGCGACGGCAGCATAGCGCTGACAGACATTGAAGCCGCCATCAAGCCCGACGATGCGCACTTCGCCCGCACCCGCATGCTGGCCCTGGAAAATACCTGGGGCGGCAAGGTGCTGCCCATGCAGTACCTGGTGGAAGCCAGCACGCTGGCGCACCAGCGCGGCCTCACCACCCACCTGGACGGCGCACGCTTGTTCAATGCGGCGGTGGCGCAAGCCGCGGCCGTGGGCAGCAACCCGATGACCGAGGCGCGACGCATCGCGTTGTGTTTTGACAGTGTGTCGGTGTGCTTCAGCAAAGGCCTGGGCACGCCCGCGGGCTCGGCCCTGTGTGGCTCACGCGAGCTCATTGCCCGCGCGCATCGCTGGCGCAAGATGGTGGGCGGCGGCATGCGACAAGCCGGCATTCTGGCGGCGGCAGCCACCCATGCACTGGACCATCACGTGCATCGCTTGTATGAGGACCATGCACGCATGCAACGTCTGGCGCGCGGTCTGCAAGGCTTGCCAGGTTTGACGTTTGAAGCGCCGCAAACCAATATTCTGTTTGTGGACCTGGTGGGTCCTGCGCGTGAACGTGCCGACGACTTGGCCATCCACTTGAAACAACATGGCGTGTTGGCCAATGGCAGCACTCGGCTGCGGCTGGTCACGCACCTGGATATCAGCCAGGAAGATGTGGATCACGCCATTGCGGTGTTCCGCAGCTTCTTTGTACGTTGACGCTTGGCCCGGTGGGTGAGCTGAAGATTTGCGCGGCGGTGAGTCATTGCGAACGCAGTGATGCCACCCAACTCACCCACCACCACGCTGCATGTAAAGATCAAATCGTTTCATGAAACGGTGACGTTCATCATCGCTCACCTGATGGAAATCAAACTGCACGTGTAAACGCGGAATATGCATCAGCGCGATCACCCTGGGTGGGCCCGGCTGCCATGCGATGTGCAACTGACCGCCGGCAAGCTGCGCGTGGAGTTGATGGCCATCCAGTTGCCAAGCCACCTCGCCCATCGCCGCCGGGAGCCATCCCAGCCATTCCTGCACCGTGCATCCCATGTCCCGCTCAAAATGCGCGGGATAGCTGGACTGCATGACGCTCAGCCTCCAGCAATGGGGGGCCAGATGGCCAGCACGTCACCCTCCACCAGCGAATGCGAAGCACGCGCTTCAGGCGGGATATAGCGGCCATTCACCAGCACCAGATGCACCAGTTTGTCGGGCAACCCATAAGGCGCATACGCCTGCAACACCGTCGTACCCTCGGGCAAGGTCAGTTCGACCAGGTTGTCGCGCCGCGCGGCGTCGGGCAGGTAGTCCGTCAGCGTGGCAAAGAGCTTGAGCGTGATCTGCATGCAGCCAAGGATAACGGCTATCAGCGACGACGTGTATCCGCCGCGCCGCTCCACTGACCCTGCCCTTGCGCACAAGCCAGATACGCTTCCATCAGCTTGGTCGGGTCTTGCAGCAGGTGGTCTTTCCAGTCACCCAGGCGGATCTGGCCTTCCACCAAGCCGCGCATCACGCCCACGTGCTCGGTCCAGCCCACGCTGTTGCAGCCCACCATCAAGTCGCCGTCGAACTGCAAACTGAGATGTCGGCCACGTCCGCTGGCATCTTTGTCCGTCAGCTCGACGTGCTGTCCACCCGGCACCCCTTGCCACTGGCCAAAGCTCGTGGAGATGAGGCCCAGGGTATCGAGCACGTTGATCTGTGTGACACCTTTGAGCGCGGTGGTTTGTCCCAGCATGTTGAGTGCAGCCACACGGGCCTGCTCGGCAGCGTTGGGTTGAATGGCGCTCACGATGGTGCGACCACTGACCTTGTCAAACGCTTCCGCACAATCGCCGGCCGCAAACACACCCGCCACCGACGTTTGCAAATGTTCGTCCGTGAGAATGCCTTGCAAACAGTTGATGCCCGAGCCTTCGAGAAATTTGATGGAGGGACGAACACCGGTGGCGCTGATCACCAGATCGGCTTCGATCTTTTCGCCGGTGGACAAACGAACCGTGAGGGGCTGCCCTTTCTCACCCGGCACGATGGCTTCGACCCTCGCCCCCGTGCGCACGCGAACACCTTTGTGCTCACACCACTCCCGAATCATGCCGCCGGCCACCGGGCCCATCATGCGCGGCACCATGCGGTCGCCCATTTCCACCACCGTCAGTTCAACACCGCGTGAGGCCAGCGCCTCCATGATGATGCAGCCAATGAAGCCCGCACCCATTTGCAGCACGCGTGCGCCAGGACGCGCCAGTTGTTGAATGGCGCGCGCATCCTCCAGCGTCCAGCAGGTGTGCACACCCGCGCTGTCGATACCGGGGATGGGCAGTTGCACCGGTTTGGATCCGGTGGCAATCAGCAGTCGATCGAATGCCAGCGTCTGGCCGTTGTCCAGCACCACGCGACGGTCGTTGGCTTGCACCGAGGTGGCGTGCGCTTGGATCTGCTCGATACGCAGTTGCTTGAAGTGGTCAGCGCCCTTGCGCAAATACGTGCCTGGCTCGCCGATGTTGCCAATCAGCAAGTAGGGAATCGCCATGCGCGAGTACGGCGGCTCGGGCTCGTCACCCACCAGGGTGATGCGGTCGTTGGGTGACTGGCGGCGCAAGGTTTCGGCCGCGATCACGCCGGCAGGCCCTGCCCCCAGGATGACATGGTGCAACATGGCGACGTCCGATCAGAGACCCAGACGCTTCTTGGTGTCTGCGGTGGGGCGGCCTTCGCTGTCCCAGCCACGCACCTCGTAGTACTTGGGCAGCATCACCGGCAACATGCTGACCTTGCCCTTGGCCGGGCCGGTCTTGGCAGCCTCGGTCAGCAGGCGCTTGGGCAGCGAGTCGTCCTTGGACGTGAAGCCCGCAGCGTTGTTGAACTCGCGCTCCATGTTCCAGATGCGCTCGCCAATTTTTTCAAGCTCTTCGGTGGTGTAGGCTTGATCGCAGGCCGCTTGCAGTTGCGGCGCCAGATCGGCCAGGCCCCAGGCGAAGGTGGTGAAGATGCACAGGCCAGACGAGTCGAAGGCCGCGGTGGCGTCCTGGAAGGCTTTGACCAGCTCGGGCTTGCCCTCATGCTCCAGCGGATCGGTCTTGACCGGGATACCCAGAATTTCGGAGGCGATGGTGTAGCCACGCAGGTGGCAGGCGCCGCGGTTGGAGGTGGCATACGCCAGGCCAATGCCCTGCACACCACGACCGTCATAGGCGGGGAACTCCTGGCCCTTGACGCTCATGCTCAGGTCGGGGTGACCATACTTGGCGGTCAGGCGCTTGGAGCCCTGGCCCACTTCTTTGCCGAAGCCGCGTCCGTTCACCGTCTCTTCAGCCAGGAAGGCCAGCGCAGCGGCGGAGCCAAACGGCGCCTCGATGCCGATCTGCTCTTTGGTGAGCACGCCCATTTCATACAGCTCCATCACGGCACCCACGGTAGCGCCGAAGCTGATGGGGTCGATGCCCTCTTCGTTGCACAGCAGGTTGGCGTATTGCAGCGCTTCCAGATCGTTCACGCCGTTGGCAGCACCCAGGGCCCAGGCGGCTTCGTATTCCAGACCGCCGGAGGCGCCCCAGTATTGCGGCTTGTTCTGGATGGTGAAGTGGTTCTGGTCCATCTTGCTGATGCGACCGCAAGCGATGGTGCAACCAAAGCAGGCCTGGTTGGTCACCAGGTGCTTCTTGCCGTCGGTGGCACGCGGCGTGGCCATGGCTTCGGCCGAGATGTCCTTGGCGCCTTCAAACTGCACGTCGCGGTGGTTACGCGTGGGCAGCGCGCCCACTTCGTTGATCACGTTCATCAGCACCTGGGTGCCATAGGTGGGCAGGCCCTGGCCCGTCACTGCGTTGTCAGCCAATATCTTTTTCTTCTCGGCAACGGTCTGCATAAAGGCCTTGGGGTCACGTACATTGCCCACGCCCAAGGTGCCACGTACAGCAATGGCCTTGAGGTTCTTGCTGCCCATCACCGCGCCCACACCAGAGCGGCCGGCGGCACGGTGCATGTCATTCACCACGGCCGCATACAGCACATGGTTCTCACCGGCCTTGCCGATGCACGACACACGCACCAGCGGGTCTTGCAAGGATTTCTTGATGGCTTCCTCGGTGTGCCACACGCTTTGACCCCAGAGGTCGGCCGCATCACGCAGTTCGGCCACATCGTTCTGGATGCACAGATACACGGGCTTGGGTGACTTGCCTTCAAAGATCACCATGTCCCAGCCGGCCATCTTGAGCTCGGCGCCCCAGTAACCGCCCGAGTTGGAGCAGGCAATGGCGCCGGTCAGCGGGCCTTTGGTGATGACGGTATAGCGACCACCCGTGGACGCCATGGTGCCGGTCAGCGGGCCGGTGGCCCAGATGATTTTGTTGTCGGGTGACAGCGGATCCACCTTGGGATCGATTTCGCTGATGAGGTACTTGGACCCCAGACCGCGAGAGCCGACGTAGTCGCGCGCCCATTCGCGGTTGAGAGGTTCAGAGGTGACGGTGCCTTTGGTGAGGTTGACGCGAAGGATTTTTCCAGCCCATGCCATGATCGTTTCTCCTGTGGGGTTCTGTCTCAGGCGGCAGCGGGCGTGTTGCCCAGCTTGTCGGCCCATTGCTTCATGCGATCCAGACCCGTCCAGTTCGCGTCGATGTAGGTGATGGCGCCGGTGGGGCAAGCCGAGGCGCAGGCCGGGTCGCCACCGCACAGGTCGCACTTTTGCACCTTGCCGGTTTCCTGCACATAGTTGACCGTGCCGAACGGGCAGGCAATCGTGCAGACCTTGCAGCCCACACAGGTGCTCTCGCTCACCACCTTGGCACCGGTGGCCTTGTCCACCGTGATGGCTTCCACCGGGCAGGCATGCAGACACCAGGCTTCATCACACTGGGTGCAGGTGTAGGGCACCTTCTTGCCGGTCTGATGAAAATCGAACACCTTGATACGGGACTTGGCGGTGGCGAAGACGCCGTAGTTCTCGAAAGAACAGGCCATCTCGCACTGCAAGCACCCGGTGCACTTGTCGGCGTTGATGTGTAAGACTTTTTGCATCGTGCACTCCTGCTACGGGCTCCCCCATGGAGCCCTCTATGAAAGACATTGCATAGGGATTCTCTGCACGGGCATCATGGGCATTTGTAGGGGTTTACCCTTGACTCACATGCGATACATCAAAGTGCCCCCACTCCGTGATGGTGGACGGAGTGAAGCCATCCGCTTGATGGGTGCTAACCACAGCGGGCGACGGGGCGTTTTGGCGTTTTGGCGGCTTAGCGTTTCAGCAGTTGGCGAGCTGCCTGCACCGTGGCATCGACCGAAACGCGTGCTTGCGCTTCCAGCACCGGCGCATACCCCACGGGAATGCGAGGTGCACCCAAACGGCGAACGGGGATGCCAAGTTCTTCGGCAACTGTGGCCGCGATTTCAGCACCGAAACCTGCCACTTGAATGGCCTCATGGGCCACCAGCAAATGGCCCGTGCGTGCACACGACGCCAGCACCGCCTGACGGTCCCACGGCCAGAGCGTGCGCAGGTCGATCAGGTCCACCTCAATGCCCTCTTTCGCCAACGCGTCGCAGGCCTGACGACACACCTGCACCTGTCGGCTCCAGCTCACCATCGTCAGATGCTGGCCTTCACGTAAATGCGCGGCCTTGCCGAGCGGCACTTGCACCGAAGTGTCCACTTCTTCCTCGGTGCCCCAGAGCGTCTTGTGCTCCATGTAGACCACCGGATCGCCACAATGCAGCGATGCACGCAACAGACTGTAGTTGTCCTGCGGCGAAGACGGACACACCACCACCAGTCCTGGCAGGTGGGCAAACCAGGCCTCCAGCGACTGCGAATGTTGAGCCGCCGAGGCATCCCAAATGCCGATGGGCATGCGGGCCACCAACGGCACCCGCCCCTGCCCGCCAAACATGTAGCGGTTCTTGGCCGCCTGGTTGACGATTTCATCGAGTCCGCACAGCGCAAAGTCCACCACGCGCATTTCGACCACGGGCTTCATGCCGGCCAGGGCCATGCCCACACCGCTGCCCATGATGGCAGCTTCGCTGATGGGGGTATCGATGATGCGCGCCGTACCAAACTGTTCCTGCAAGCCCTTGTACTGTCCGAAGATGCCACCACGGCCAACATCTTCACCCACCACCACCACGCGGGGGTCGACGCTCATCTCGGCCTGCAGCGCCGCCACGGCAGCCTGGCTGTAACTCATGCGTTGGCGGCTCAAAACCATTGTCCTTCTCCGGTCGTCTGAATGTCAGTGTAGGCAGTGGCCACGTCGGGCCATGGTGCGGCTTCGGCGTCGCGCATGGACTGGGCCACTTCAGCCTCGGCCTCGGCCTGAATGCGATCCAGGGTGGCAGCATCGCCACCAGCGGCGGCAAAGGCATCGCGAGCACGTCGCATCGGATCTGTCTTGAGGGCTGCCTCCAGTTCCGCTGGATCACGGTACGCGGCCAAATCCACAGACACGTGGCCCTTCACGCGATAGGTGTGGGCGTGCAACAGCCGCGGACCGCCGCCAGCGCGAATCTGTTTCACCAGTTCGCCGGCTTGTTGGTACACCGCCATCACATCGTTGCCGTCCACCTGCACGGCCTGCAAGCCCAGGCTGGTGGCGCGGGCGGCGGCACCAGGACCGGCCACCATGGGGCCACTGGCCGTGGTGGCACTCCAGCGGTTGTCTTCACACACGAAGAGCACGGGCAGTTGGTGCACACAGGCCCAGTTGAGTGATTCAAGGAAGGGACCGCGGTTGATTGCACCGTCGCCAAAGAAACACACGGTGATGTCATGACGCCCCTGAAGCTTTTGCGCATGGGCCGCGCCCACAGCAATGGGCAACCCTGCAGCCACCACGCCATTGGCGCCCAGCATGCCCACCGAAAAATCGGCGATATGCATGGAGCCGCCCTTGCCGCCATTGAAGCCGGTCGCCTTGCCGTACAACTCGCTCATCGTACGGCCCAGGTCGGCCCCCTTGGCCAGGGTGTGGCCGTGGCCACGGTGCGTGGAGGTGAGGTAGTCAGCCGGCGTCAGGTGCGCACAGACGCCAGAGGGCACGGCCTCTTGTCCTGTAGACAAGTGCAGCGGACCGCGCACCTTGGCGGAGCCGTCGGCGGTTTTGTTGTAGGCGCTCACGCCGCCTTGGCTAAGAATTTCTGCCGCGTTTTCAAATGCGCGAATGCGGGCCATGCTGCGATACAGAGCAGGCATCCGCTCAAGGGTTAATGTGGAAGTCAAAAGGGGTCTCCAGGTTGACAATGATTATTCCGCAAACACGGCACAGTCCCTGCTCCATGAGTGACCCACAATCTTTTTTTTCCGACGCCATCGCCCACGCCCAGTCGCATGAGGTGAATTGGACCCGTGACCCCCATGCCGAGCCCCAGCGCTGGGGCGTGCACCATGACGACCCGCCACCATGGAACCGCCTGTTCGGCCCAGTGCGGCCCCGGGGTGGTGTCAGTGGCGTCATCACCCGCCGGGGACAGGTGCTGCGTGAATGGGGCGAGCCCGCACGTGCCGACCTCACCTTCAGCGTGGCCAAGACCTATCTGGCTTTCCTGGCCGGTGTCGCGCAACAGCAAGGCCTGCTGCCCGACCCCGATGAACCCGTGGTGGCACGATTGCCCGGCATTGGTTTTGACAGTGCCCACAACCGCAGCATCACCTGGACGCATTTGCTCACCCAGGTGAGCGAGTGGGAAGGCAACTGCCTGGGGCTGGAGGACACCGTGGACCGTTACCGTCAGGTGGCCCATGATCCCAAGCCCGTCACCGGCGTGAAAGGCTCGGCGCGGCCACTGCAGTCGCCCGGAACTTACTGGGAATACAACGATGTGCGCATCAACCAGTTGTCCCTGGCGTTGCTGCATTTGTTTGGTCGTGCCTTGCCGCAGGTCTTTCGTGAACACTTGCTGGACCCACTGGGTTGCTCTCAGGACATTGAATGGGTGGGCTATGACACCTCG
>VEQI01000140.1 GCA_018883305.1 Limnohabitans sp.
GACCAGATGAGCACCAAGGTGTTTGGCCCCCAGGACCCGCCTGATGCGATACCTGCGCCCGCCATGAGCTTTCGGCGTTGGCTGTACGCCTGGCTGCTGGATCCGCACATCGAGCACAACCATCACCGGACCGTGGACCGCTGGATTGGCATCTTGATCATTGCCAACCTGTTTGCACTGTTGTTCGAGCACGTACCGGCCATCTATGAACCCAACAAGGACTTGTTCCATGTGTTCGATGTGTTCTCGGTGGTGATCTTCACCCTGGAATACCTGGTGCGTTTTTACCTGGCACCTGAAGACGAAGAGTTCAAACAGCGCAAGCACCCTCGCTGGCGTTATGTGATGAGTCCGTTCGCACTGATCGATCTGGTGGCGGTGGCACCGTTTTATCTCCAGGCCTTCATTCCGGTGGACTTGCGTGTGCTGCGGTTCTTGCGACTGCTGCGAATGCTCAAACTGTTTCGGGTGCTGGTGCCGGCTTATCGGGAGTTTGTCCAGGCCAATCTGGGGCGAACCTTCCGACAGAAGATGCACGCGCTGGTGTTCCCCAGTGCTTATGGCGGTACGCTGCATCACATCTTTGACACCTTCATTGTGGTGTGGGTGATCGTGTCGGTGCTGGCGGTGATTCTGGAATCGGTCCACAGCATTCACTACATCCTGAACATCGAGTTCATTGTTCTGGATGCCATTGCGGTCTCTATTTTCTCGTTGGAGTACGCCATGCGGCTGTACTGTTGCGTGGAAGAGCCGGGCTACAAGAATGCCGTCTTTGGACGTCTTCGGCATGCAAAATCCACCTCGGCCCTGATCGACCTCATGGCCATCCTGCCGTTCTTTCTGGAGGTGTTTCTCCATCACCTCTTTGACCTGCGCTTCCTGCGGGTGTTCCGACTGTTGCGTTTGCTCAAGCTCACCCGTTACACCGGCGCCACCGCCACCCTCACCAAGGTGGTGGTGCGTGAATGGCCGGTGATGGCGGCCTCGGCGTTCATCATGCTGTTGCTGGTGGTGCTCACTGCCAGTCTGGGCTATTTGTTCGAGCATGATGCGCAGCCCGACAAGTTCGAGAACATTCCGCAGTCGATCTACTGGGCCGTCATCACCCTGGCCTCGGTCGGCTATGGCGACATTTCGCCCGTGACGCCCATGGGACGTCTCATGACCATCGTGCTGGCGCTGATGGGCATCGGCATCTTCGCCATCCCGGCGGCCTTACTGTCATCGGCCTTCAGCGACCAGTTGCGCATTGAACGCGAAACGCTCAAGAACGAACTGTATGAAATGCTGGCCGATGGCGTGATTTCCGATGAAGAAGCTGACGTGATCCATCGTGAAGCCAAACGTCTGCACCTGAGCGAAGAAGAGGTCAAACGACTGATGGTCAAGGCTCGGCAGGAGCGCGAACTGAAAAGCGATGTCAGCAACTTGCCGTTGCACAAAATTGCCACCAACCCTGAACATGCCATCGAGCATTACAAGGTCTTGCTGTCGCAGATCCGTCAAGTCGGTCTGATGACGGACCAGACACGCTTCAAATCCGTGGCGCTGGCACAGGACAGGCTCACGCCCACCGAACTGGCCTTGTGGTTGCACATCCAAGGTGGTGAGCATCCCGCTGACAGCCTCGCGCACGACGTTCAACGCGTGCAGACCGTTGCGGACACTTCCGCAACACAGGCACCGGCCTAACCCAAACCGCTCATGCGATCCCGTCGCGCCAGCGACGGGAACCAGCGCGCCCACAACAACGCCACCACCACGGTTCCCAAGCCACCCAGCAAGGCTGCGCCCACCGGGCCGAACCAGGCCGCCGTGGCGCCCGATTCAAACTCGCCCAACTGATTGCTCGCACCGATGAAAATGGTGTTGACCGCACTGACCCGCCCACGCATGGCATCGGGCGTCTCCAGTTGGGCCAACGTCTGACGCACCACCACGCTGACCATGTCAAAGGCACCACTGAACATCAAGGCCAGCAAGGACAGCCAGAACACGGTGGAGAGCGCAAACACCGCCATCGAGACACCAAACAGGCCCACCGACACCAACAGCCAGCGCCCCACCCGACGTTGCAATGGCCAACGCGTCAACACCAATGACACGATGAGCGCCCCGGCGGCCGGCGCCGCCCGCAGCAAACCCAGCCCCCAGGGCCCCACTTGCAGAATGTCTTTGGCATAAATGGGCAGCAAGGCCGTGGCCCCGCCCAGCAGCACCGCAAACAGGTCGAGGGAAAAGCTACCCAGCAGCAGTTTGTTGTGCCACACGAAACGCACCCCGGCCAGCACAGTGCCCAGCGTCATGGGTTCGCGTCCCGTGGCGGTGCGTGGCAAGGACAAATGCATCAAGGCGGCACAGGCCACGAGGATGAGCAACAGGCACAGGCCATAGACCACGTCCACGCCCAGTACAAACACGAAGCCGCCCAAGGCAGGTCCGCCCAGCGTGGCGGCCTGCAGGCCCGCCGAGTTGAAGGCCATGGCCCGAGGCAGCAAAGGCACCGGCACCAGTGCCGGCAGCAAAGCCTGAGAGGCAGGCATCTGAAAGGCACGAATGGCACCCAGCACCAACGAGAGTCCCAGAATCACCTCTCGGTTCAGGGCCTCGGTACGAGTGGTTTGCAACAGCACGGCCGCCACCACGGCCTGCATCAGCAGACAGCTCACGATGATGCGCCCGCGTGGCCAGCGATCCGCCGCGTGCCCGGCCAGCAACGTCAGCAACAAGGCCGGCATGAATTGAACCAGCCCCACCAAACCGAGGTCCCAGGCGCTGGCGGTCAGTTCGTACATGTGCCAGGCCATGGCCACCATCAGCATCTGGGTCGCCACGGACCCGATCACACGGGACAACCAGTAACGAAAAAAGCGTCGCTCTCGAACCAGGCTGCCCAGGCTCGGCGTTGAAGAAGAACTTGTCACGCGCGGCAGTGTATCTCGTTCACGTGCGCAGGGCTTGCCACCAGCGCTGCATGCCCAAGGCTTGTTGCGCCCACCAGCCCTGGCCGTAATCCACGCCCTGCTCCACTTGATCTCGGATGCCGGTGGCGCCCACGTGTGCATCAAAGCGCGCCGTGCCCAGCAGCATGTCCCACCAGGGTAACAGCACGCCAAAATTGTGGCCGCCCAGAACACCGGGTGCGCTTTCATGCCCCAACCCCATGGCATGGTGCAGCCGATGAAAGCGTGGACTGATCCACAGCCGCTCGCCCCAACGACCAAAGCTGCAGCGCAGATTGGCATGCTGGAAGCTTTCACTCAACTGGGTGAAGGCCACGAGCGCCACAAACTGGCCTGGCCCCACGCCAATGGCCTGCGCCACCACCACCCAGATCACGGACTGGATGACGTCATCCAGCAGATGGTTGCGGTTGTCAGTCCACATCGTCATCTGGCGTTGTGAATGGTGTAACGCGTGCCAGGCCCACCACCAAGACCATTGATGCTGGGCGCGGTGGACACCATAAGCCAGGGCATCAAAGACCACCAGATACAGCACAAAGGTGACCCAGGGAATGTCTGTCACCCCTGGCCACAGGGAGTCCAGATGAAACGTGCCGATGCCCTCCCCGCGCAACCAGCCCAGAGCAGACTGCAGCGGTGGGTCCAACAAAAAAAAGAGCGCCAACCGAAACAGTCCCAGGCGGTGTATCACCGTGTAGAGGATGTCCGTTCGCACCGCCGCCCGATCCACGAGGGGTTCGAACGGGCGCCAGCGTTCCAGCGGGCCCATGACCAACACCATGATCAGCAGTTGCATCACGCCCACCAGGAACCAGCCGGTGGCATCAAACGCCTGCTCCAGAATGCCGCCCAGTCCCATGGCAAAGGCCAACGGCTGCACCACAGCCTCGAACAGGCCGTCCTGCAACCAAGCCAGAGAGTCACTCAGCCATTCCATGCTCATGCTCCGTGCCGGTTCACCCAGTCGCGAAAGTGTGGGTGCTCGCGCAGGGTCTGAAAACAAAAGCCTTGTTGCTGCAAGCCTTGCACCAAGGGCTCCAGCACAGCGGGTGCCCAGGGATCCTGGCGTGACCAGATGCCCAGATGTGCCATCAGGATATCCCCCGCGCGAATGCTGGACAACGCTTTGTTCAGCAACTGGGCGTTCGGGTACCGATCACTGGGCAACTCGTCACCCAAAAATCCACTGGCCGACCAGCCCACGTGCGCATACCCGCAGGCCTTGGCCGCACGCAACAAAGCGGGAGAAGTCTTGCCACCCGGGGCACGAAACAACGGCAGACTTGGCACGCCCGTCAGCACTTGCAAACGGTCCCGGGCACGGGTGATTTCCGCACAGTATTCACTGGCGCTCCAACGTTGGCGCTCGCCTTTGCGAGGGCCGGCACTGGCACGCATGTCGAAGCGACCCTGCGGAGCATCGGCCAGCCAGTAGACATGATCGAAGGTGTGCGAGGCAAAGGCATGGCCTTCGGCGGCGCGCTCACGCCACCAACCCGACCAGTACTCGCCCAGGGTGCCGTCTCCTTCTCGGGTGGGCTCGTGCGCCGCAAAGAAGGTGACTTTGACTTGATGCCGTCGCAATACCTCGGCAATCAGCGGGGCCACGCCCATGTGGCCGGTGTCAAACGTGAGATACAGGGGCTTCTGACAAGTTGGCGTTGTGGGTTGTGACAGCGCCGGCATCCACACCAGCCAGGCGGCGACAACCGCCAGCAGCGTGCGCCAGTGTCCCCGCTTATTGGCGACGCGCATGTTCCAGCGTCCAGATGCCATGCGGTGACTTGCCCACGCGCACCTGCTTGAGCAACCGGCCCGTGGCGATCTCGATCACACTCACCTTTTGGATCCAGCGTGAGGAGACCAGCAACAATCGACCATCCGCCGTGACTTCCATGCAGTCCGGCCCTCCCGGTGCCTTGAAGCTGTCCACCACCTCCAGCGTTTGCAGATCGATTTTGCTGATGGTGTTGGCCACCCGGTTACTGACAAAGAGATGGCGACCATCGCCCAGCGCGCGAAACGCATGCGCGCCGTCTCCGGTGGGAATGCTCTTGACCAGTCGGGCTGGCTGCGCCGTGATGTCGTAGACTTGTACCTCGCGTCCCCCCGTCATGCCCACCAACAGATGACGATCATCCGCCGTGCCAAACACGTCTGCCGGCAACGAGCCCGTTTTCACCCGCCACTTCAGGGTCTGCGTGGCCAGGTCCACCGCCACCAGTTCGTCACTGTCTTGCATGGTGGCATAGACCGTGGTGCTCTTGCTGTCAATCCAGAGGTGGCTGGGGGTTTTGGAAGACGGGATGCGCTTGACCAGCGTGGGGGTGGTGCCGTCCCAGCGATAAAGGTCGATGTGGTTGAGCCGGTTGGCCACCGTCACCAGCCACTTCATGTCGGGTGAAAAGCGCAGATGGTAGGGGTCGATGATGTCGCGCACCACGCGCTGCACCTGCGCGGTGCGGGGGTCAACGAATGTCAGGGAGTCATTGCCCGCATTGGCCACGATAACCGACTTTTCGTCGGGGGTCAGGTACAGGTGGTGCGGTTCTTTGCCGGTGGGGATTTTTTGCACCAGCGACCAACTGTCTGGATCAATGACATGAATGGAGGCGTCCAGCGAATTCAGCACAAAAATGGGCGGACGGGCCGCCTGTACGGTCAGCCCCACCATCAGCAAGCTCGCGCCCACCAAAATGGCGCGACAGCGACGCCCCACCCCATCGAGCCCCTGGATCACGGCGGGCAACCGATCATCGTGCCCGCCGGCTTGCGGGGCCATGGGCTCACCTCGGGTCCACCACGTCATACACCTTGCTTTCGTCATAGTCATCAAGGATCAGTGTAACGGCTGTGACGCCACCCACCCTGCGAAAAGGGGCACTTGCAATCTTGCCGTCAGCCCCACGGGTAAGATTTCGCTATGGCATTGATCGACATCAACGGGGTCTCGCTGGAGGTGGAGCGCATCACCGGCACCGGGCGTGGCGGCCGCGCCCCGATTGTTTTCCTGCACGAAGGACTGGGCTCGGTCTCGCAGTGGACCACCCGTGAGCTCAACTGGCCCCAGGCCCTGTGTGAGGCCTGTGAGCGCGATGGCGTGGTGTACTCCCGCCGTGGCTACGGACGCTCCGAAGCCATTCCCGATATCCGCACCTCCCAACGCCTGCAGCCCGACTACATGCACCGGCAAGCCTGGGATGTGCTGCCGCCGCTGCTGCAAACGCTGGGGGTGCACCAGCCCGTGTTGCTGGGCCATTCGGATGGCGGCACCATCGCCTTGTTGCATGCCTCCCAGCACCCGGTGTCCGCCTGCGTGGTGATGGCACCACATGTGATCGTGGAACCCGAGTCGTTGCAGGCCATTGAAGCGGCCCGAGAGGCCTACCTGCACGGCAACCTGCGCGAGCGACTCAGCCGCTACCACGATGATGTGGACAGCGCCTTCTGGCAATGGAACGATGTCTGGCTGTCCCCCGGCTTTCGCAGTTTTGATATCCGCGAGGATTGCCGCCGCATTCAGGCGCCGGTGCTGGCGATCCAGGGTCGGCAAGACCCCTACGGCACGCTGCAACAGATTGAAGACATCCGTCCCGATCACGGCCGCATCGAGCGCTGCGTGCTGGAGCACTGCGGCCATGTGCCCCAGCGTGACCAGACGCTGGCCTGTACACAGCGTATCGTCGGGTTTCTGGCCTCGTGCCCCTGAGACGGCTCAGCCCGTGCCACGTTCATGACCTTGCAGGAATTGCTGTTCGCCCAGGGCTTTGGCACCCGGCGTGTCTGCGCTGGCCTGGTCCAGCAGGGCCACGTCGAGTTGCCCACCCCTGAGGGCTGGGCCGTTTGCGACGATCCCTGGCTGACCATCCAGCCTGACGAAGCCTGGCCCTACCGCGTGCAGGGGGTGGTCTGGCCCTACCACCGGCAAGCCTATCTGATGCTGCACAAGCCCGCGGGCACAGAGTGTTCGCAACGCCCGTCCACCTGGCCCAGCATCTACACCCTGTTGCCAGCGCCCTTGCGCCAGCGGCCTCAAAAATCCGCTGTGCAAGGCGTGCAGGCCGTGGGCCGCCTGGATCAGGACACCACCGGTCTGCTGATCCTCACCGATGATGGTCCGCTGATCCACCGCATGACCTCACCCAGGCACCATGTGCCCAAGGTCTACGAGGTGGGCACGGCCGAGGCCATGGATGCCACCGTGGTCCAACGTTTGTTGGCCGGTGTGGTGCTGAACGACGACCCGCGCCCGGTGCGTGCGGCGGCCTGCGAACTGGTGGCACCTCAGCACCTGAAACTCACGCTGACCGAGGGCAAATACCACCAGGTCAAACGCATGCTGGCCGCCACGGGCCATGAGGTGGTGCAATTGCACCGTTCGCAAATAGGTGAGCTTCGCCTGCCCGATGACTTGGCCCCGGGGCAGTGGCGCTGGCTCACCCCCGCCGAGCTGGTGGCCGCCCAAACCCGTTGGCCAGCTTGAGTGAGCTGAGTCGCCCGGGCGGCGACACGAGGGGGGCGGGTGTGGAACAATGCCTTGAACTTCAATCCCCTGCCGCCTCTACCTCATGAGCACACCCCGCCTGGACCTGTTCATCTCTGCCCTGACCGACCTGGTCGAGCGTACCCAAGACGAAGCCGAGATCCTGCAAGTCGGTCGCGGCCTACTGCATGAACTGGTGCGTCAGGACGATTGGCTGCCACCCGAGTTTGCCCAGCCAGATACCCAGCGCTACCAGCAATACCCGCTCTATGTGGACCCACGGGGCCGCTTCTCGGTGGTGAGTTTTGTCTGGGGACCTGGGCAGGCAACGCCCGTGCATGACCACACCGTATGGGGACTCATCGGCATGCTGCGAGGCAGCGAGTGCTGTCAGGCGTACACCGAGAACGCTCAGGGCGTGCAACAACCCCACGGTGAGATCCAGACCCTGTTGCCCGGACAGGTCGAGGCGGTTTCACCACGCATTGGTGATGTGCACAAGGTCTGGAATGCCCTGAACGATCACCCAT
>VEQI01000449.1 GCA_018883305.1 Limnohabitans sp.
GGTCAAGGCAAATCCACGCTGGTCAAAACCTTGGTGCACAACCTTCCCCTGCTGAATGGCCGCATGGTGGAAGGCAAAGGCCTGACCGTGGGCTATTTTGCGCAGCAAGAGCTGGACGTCCTACAACCCGGGGATACGCCGCTGGAACATCTCACGCGTCTGGCCCGCAGCTTGCAGCCCCAGGTGCGTGAGCAAGAGTTGCGCAATTTCCTGGGCTCATTCCGGTTCGTGGACGACATGATGCAGCAGCCCGTGGGGACCATGAGCGGTGGCGAAAAAGCACGGTTGGTGCTGGCTCTCATTGTGTGGCAGCGTCCCAACCTGCTGGTGCTGGATGAGCCCACCAACCACCTGGACCTGGACACGCGCGAAGCCCTGGGCATGGCGCTGAATGATTTTGACGGCACGGTGCTGCTGGTCAGCCATGACCGATCTCTGCTGCGTTCCGTGTGCGAGGATTTTTGGTTGGTTTCCGAAGGACAGGTCAAGCCGTTTGAGGGTGATCTTGAGCAGTACCAGCAACACCTGCTGGACACCGCACGCAAGCGCCGTGAGAGCTGGGCCAGCCATGCATCGACCACGCAGAGTACTGACGCTGCGAAAGACAGCAACCCGCGCGAATCGCGCAAACAACAAGCGCAACGTCGGGCCGAACTCACGCAGAAACTGCAGCCCTGGCGCCAGGAGGTGAAGCAGCTGGATGCCCAGATGGCGCAGTGGCACACCGAGAAGACCACCCTGGAGAACGCGCTGATTGAAGGCACGCTGACGGGCCCGGAGATGGCCCAACATGGCAAACGTCTGAAAGACATCGGCGAGGCCTTGCATGCGGCTGAAGAGCGATGGCTGGAGTTGGGAAGCTGGATCGAGGAAGCGCAATCTCAGGCCTGACCCACACGGCGTCGACGGGCTTGCTGGTATGCTGATCTGGCAGTTCAAGCATCACGGAACCAACATCATGATTTCAACGCCTATGGTTGCCGCTTTCACACGCCCAGTCCATCGCCGCCTGACTTCCCGCCCCTGGCAGATTGCCCAAGCTGTGTCGCTACTACTGCTGCTGAGTGGCTGTGCCAATCCGCTGCTGCGCCAGGCGCGCACGGACTGTGAACCGGAAGCACACCGCATCTTTCCCGTGGTGCTTCAGTCTCAGCGCGTCACAGAGCCCGTCACCGCACAAGTCCCCGATGGGGGACAGCACTGCACCTCGGAATCTGTCAGACAGGGAGACCGCAGTGTCACCAACACGCGCTGCGTACCCACATTCACAACACAGACCCGCTGGGTGGAGCGATGGGTGAATGTGGACCTCAATGCGAAAGAACGAGGCATCTGGCTGGAGCGATGCGCTCAGCAACTGTGCGTCGAGCGGGTGGGTAATCCGCAGTGCGATAAAGATACCGCCACCACCAAATAAACTTGAGCGTGTGAGCGTACAAATAAAAACACCTTGTGTTGTGAACACAAGGTGTTTGGGGATTTGGTAGGACGTACAAGATTCGAACTTGTGACCAACGGATTAAAAGTCCGCTGCTCTACCAACTGAGCTAACGTCCCACTAGGCTCACAGCATTTGCTGCTGACCGAAGCCTCGCATTGTAACGCATTTTTGCCGCATTCGACACATCTCCCGCGGACAATTGATTTAAAACCCATCCTGCCGCGGCCATGCCGAAGGTGGCGGTGACGCTGACCAGTGATCCATAGCCATGGCAATTGAGGCTGCCATCGGTGGCGACATCACAACTGGCATCTGCCTGCCGAACGGGCTCGAGGCTGTAGACACAGGGCACAAACATGGATTGGGGCGCCTTGGGTGCACCGTATTCACGACGAAGCCGATAC
>VEQI01000141.1 GCA_018883305.1 Limnohabitans sp.
CCCGCGGGCCCTTGGCAGGACTCAAAGGCGCCGGCCCGGTCACCCCCGACACGCTGGTGGCCCTGGCCTCGCCAGGCAACACCATCGCCGGCCTGGTGCGCATCGGTCAAACCACCGATGCCGAATGGGGACCGCGTACCGCCATCAACATGCCAGCGCTCATCACCACCGTGGGTGAGATGGCGCAGGCGCTGGAGACGGTGGCCAGCAAAGCGGGGACCGACCTGCTCGACTGGACACCGGATGAGAACATCCGGCGCATCGTCAAGTCGTGGCCGGGCCGGGTGGAGTCGGCACGCGCCCGCGCACTGGGCCTGGTCGCCGACCGCGACTTTCTCACCGTGGTGCGCGACTACATCCGCGAAAACCCTGAGGCCATCAAAATCCCGGTCAAGACGGCCTGAGTCGCGGCTTCGTGCCGCTAGAATCCTTACCGTCAGGAGAGAGTCGCAAGACCGCCGAAGGCTGAACGCTCAGGCAAAAGGACTGACGCAATCGATTCTGTTGGAGAGAGGCGCTGAGGCTCAGGCACACAGCGTCCACCGAAGGGGCAAGACCGCACAATGCTGTGCGGTTGAATCTCTCAGGTAAAGCGGACAACAGGGTTCCCGACGCCTCCCCCGGGGCGCCGACTTACATGGAGCCCCCGCATGCCTGACGTTCCCATCCCTGACGCAGCCCCGCTGCTCATCACCCCGCTGAATGCCTTGCACCTGGAACTGGGTGCACGCATGGTGCCGTTTGCCGGCTACTCGATGCCGGTGCAATATCCCAGCGGCCTGATGGCCGAACACGTGCACACCCGCACTCAAGCCGGGTTGTTTGACGTTTCACACATGGGACAGCTCACGTTGTCAGGCCCTGGTGCAGCGAAGGCCTTTGAAAGCCTGATGCCGGTCGATGTGATGGGCTTGGCCCCTGGACGGCAGCGCTACGGTCTGCTGCTCAATGAGGAGGGCGGCATCCTGGACGACCTGATGTTCGTGAACCGTGGTGACGACTTGTTCGTGGTGGTCAATGGGGCCTGCAAGCAGGCGGACATCGCCCACCTGCAGCAACGCATCGGCACGCAGTGCACCATCACGCCCATGCCCGATCAGGCCTTGCTGGCGTTACAAGGGCCGCTGGCCGTCACGGCCCTGGCGCGCATGGTGCCGGGCGTGACCTCGTTGGTGTTCATGACAGGCGCTCGCTTTGATTGGAAGGGCGTGCCGTTGTTCATCACCCGCAGCGGTTACACCGGCGAGGACGGCTTTGAAATCTCCATCGCGGCCGCGCAAGCCGATACCTTCGCGCGCGCCCTGTTGGCGCAACCCGAAGTCAAACCCATTGGCCTGGGCGCACGCAACTCCCTGCGACTGGAAGCGGGACTGTGCCTGTACGGACAAGACCTCGGCACCACCACCTCACCGGTGGAAGCAGGCCTGAACTGGGCCATCCAGAAAGTGCGTCGCACAGGCGGCGAGCGCGCTGGCGGATTTCCGGGTGCCGAGCGCGTGCTGCGCGAATTGGCACAAGGGCCCGAGCGCTGTCGCGTGGGCCTGGTGGCTCAGGCGCGGGTACCGGTGCGTGAACACACGCCTTTGCAGGCGCAGGATGGAACACCCGTGGGCGAAGTCTGCAGTGGCCTGCTGGGCCCCACTTGCAATCAGCCCATCGCCATGGCCTATGTGCCGCGTGCGCTGTCTGCTACGGGCACCGTGCTGAACGCCATCGTGCGCGGCAAGTCCGTGCCCATGGTGGTCCAGGCCATGCCCTTCGTCCCCACTCGCTATTACCGGGGCTGATACGCTCACACCGTAGATCACCTCTTTGCACATCATTTTTCTCAAAGGAAACAACCATGAGTCTCAAGTACACCGCCGAACATGAATGGGTTCAAGCTGGCGCAGATCAGGTCACTGTGGGCATCACTCACCATGCCCAAGACGCCCTGGGTGATGTGGTGTTTGTGGAATTGCCCGAGGTGGGCAAGCATTTCAAGGCGGGTGATGTGGCTGGCGTGGTGGAGTCCGTCAAAGCTGCTGCCGATGTTTACATGCCCCTGAGCGGCACCATCACCGCAGTGAACGAAGATCTGCGCAACGACCCGGCCCTGGCCAACAGCGATCCGCTGGGTGCTGGCTGGTTCTTCAAGGTTCGTCTGGACAACGCCGCCGATGTCGATGGCCTGATGGACGAAGCCGCCTACCAAGCCCTTACTGCCTAAGAGAGACTGCCATGCTGATGTCGAGCCTCACACCGCTGGGAGAACTGGAGAACGCCCGCGAGTTCGAATCCCGTCACATCGGTCTGACCGAGGCCGACCAGGCACACATGCTGTCCGTCATTGGCGAGGCCTCGCGCCGCAGCCTGATCGAAGGCATCGTGCCCGCCAGCATCGCACGCAGCCAGGGCATGCAATTGCCCGAGCCTCTCACCGAAGCGCAAGCCCTGGACGAGTTGCGCAACATTGCCGAGCGCAACGTGCTGCTCAAGAGCTGCATCGGTCAGGGGTATTACGGCACGCACACCCCCGGTGTGATTCTGCGCAACATCTTGGAAAATCCGGCCTGGTACACGGCTTACACGCCCTACCAAGCCGAGATCAGCCAAGGCCGCATGGAAGCCCTGGTGAATTTTCAGACCATGGTGTGTGACTTGACCGGCATGCCCATTGCCAATGCGTCCATGCTGGATGAGGCCACGGCAGCGGCAGAGGCCATGACGCTTGCGCGGCGCACCGTCAAAAGCAGCAGCGACGTGTTTCTGGTGGATCAGGATTGTCATCCGCAAACCATCGAGGTGGTGCGCACGCGCGCCAAGCCACTGGGCATCGAGGTGGTGGTGGGCGATGTGGCTGCGCTGTTGCCGGCTCAGGCGTGCTTTGCTGCCCTGGTGCAGTACCCGGGTTCCACGGGCACTGTGCGCTCATGGTCCGCGCAGGCCGAGCAGTTGCATGCGCAACAGGCTGCGTTGTGCGTGGCCGCTGATTTGCTGGCGCTGACGCTGCTGACACCACCCGGCGAATGGGATGCAGACATCGTCATCGGCAGCACGCAGCGCTTTGGCATGCCCATGGGGTGTGGTGGTCCGCATGCCGCCTACCTGGCTTGCCGCGATGCTTACAAACGCTCCATGCCCGGACGCCTGGTGGGCGTGAGCATCGATGCGCACGGGCATCCTGCGTACCGCTTGGCGCTGCAAACGCGCGAGCAACATATCCGCCGCGAGAAAGCCACGTCCAACATCTGCACCGCGCAGGTGCTGCCTGCCGTGGTGGCCAGCATGTACGTGGTGTATCACGGGCCGCGTGGCCTGCAACGCATCGCGCAGCGTGTGGCCAGCTTCACTGCGCTGTTGGCGCGCGGTCTTTGCAGTCTGGGATGGTCGCTGCAACAGGACACGGCCTTCGACACGCTGTGCGTGAAAACAGCTGATCGCACCGACGCGCTGTTGGCACTGGCTCGCGCCAAGGGTTACAACCTGCGACGCGTGGACGACGTCACGCTGGGTATATCACTGGACGAAACCACCACACGCAATGACCTGGAATGCTTGTGGAGCGTGTTCGCATCATCCGGCCAAGTCATACCGCGCGTGACCGATGCCGAGGCTGGCATTGACTCGCTGTTGCCCGCTTCGCTGCGTCGACAAAGCACTTACCTCACCCACCCGGTCTTCAACACGTACCACAGCGAAACCGGCATGCTGCGCTACATCCGCGCACTGAGCGACAAGGACCTGGCGCTGGACCGCAGCATGATTCCGCTGGGCAGCTGCACCATGAAGCTCAACGCCACCAGCGAGATGATTCCCATCACCTGGCCGGCCTTCGCTCAGCCGCATCCGTTTGCGCCAGCCGATCAACTCGAGGGCTATCGTCTGCTGGACGAGCAACTCCGTCAATGGCTGTGTCAGGCCACGGGCTATGCCGGCATCAGCCTGCAACCCAACGCTGGCAGTCAGGGTGAATACGCTGGCCTCTTGGCCATCATGGCCTACCACGCGGCGCGCGGCGAGAGCCATCGCAAAGTGTGTCTCATTCCTTCCTCCGCACACGGCACCAATCCGGCCAGCGCCCAGATGGTGGGCATGGAGGTGGTGGTCACCGCGTGTGATGAACAAGGCAACGTGGACATGGCCGACTTGCAAGCCAAGTGCGAACTGCACAGCGATCGACTCGCTGCGGTCATGATCACCTACCCCAGCACGCATGGCGTGTTTGAAACTCAGGTGAAAGACTTGTGCGCGCTAGTGCATCGTCATGGTGGGCGTGTGTACGTGGACGGCGCCAACATGAATGCGCTGGTGGGCGTGGCCGCACCGGGTGAATTCGGTGGCGATGTGAGCCACCTCAATTTGCACAAGACTTTCTGCATTCCGCACGGCGGTGGCGGACCGGGTGTGGGACCGGTGTGCGTGGTGGAAGACCTGGTGCCTTACCTTCCTGGGCACGCCACGGCGGGCGTGCCAGTGAACGGCGTGGGCGCCGTGTCAGCGGCACCCCTGGGCAATGCTGCGGTACTGCCCATCAGCTGGATGTACTGCCGCATGATGGGCGCCGAAGGCTTGCGTCATGCCACTGAAGCCGCCATCCTCGCGGCCAACTACATCAGTGTTCGACTGCGCGACCACTACCCAACGCTCTACACCAGCGCCAACGGCCGCGTGGCACATGAATGCATTCTGGACCTGCGCCCGCTCAAGGACAGCAGCGGCATCAGTGCCGAAGATGTGGCCAAGCGCTTGATGGACTATGGCTTTCACGCCCCCACACTCAGCTTCCCCGTGGCTGGCACGCTGATGGTGGAGCCCACCGAAAGCGAAACCCTGCAAGAACTCGATCGCTTCATTGACGCGATGATCGCCATCCGCCACGAGATTCATCAAGTGGAACAAGGCACCTGGCCTCGCGAAGACAACCCGCTCAAGCATGCACCGCACACGGCGGCCGCCGTACTCAGCGACAAATGGTCACATGCCTACTCTCGCGAACTTGGCGCTTTTCCACTGACCTCACTCAAGCGACAGAAGTACTGGCCGCCTGTGGGGCGTGTGGACAACGTGCATGGGGACCGCAATCTGTTTTGCAGTTGCGTGCCGATGTCGGCGTGGGAAGACGCTTGAGGGCCGTTCAGCCCTTCAACGCCCGCCCCAAGCGGGCAATCCCTTCTTCAATCTTGGCCACATCCGCCGTCGCGAAGCTCAGGCGCAGGGTGCTGTGATCCGGTGAATCCGCAAAGAAAGGTGCACCCGGCACGAAGGCCACACCTTGTTCGATGGCGCGCTTGGCCAGCTCGCCACCATCGCTGACAGCCCCGCCCGCACCCGTGAGTCGGGCCCAGAAAAACAAGCCGCCCTGGGGCTGATCGAAGGCAATGGCTTCGCCCAAGTGTTGACGCAGCGCAGCGCCCATGGTGCGGGCACGCTCTGCGTACACCCGGCGCACTTCTGCCAGGGTTTGCGGCATGCGCCCCGACTGAAGGTACTGCGCCGCAGTGGCCTGCGCAAAGGTGGAGGTATGCGCGTCGCTGAACTGCTTGCACATGGTGGCGCGCGACAGAATGGCGGCCGGCGCGATCAGCCAGCCCACGCGCAGACCGGGGCTCAGCACCTTGCTCATGCTGCCGCAGTAGGCGATCCAGTCGCGGCTGCCGGGCACCTCATGGCTGAGCGACAGCAAGGTGGGCGGTGGGGCATCGCCGAAATACAGGTCGCCGTAGGGATCATCCTCGATCACCAGGGTCTGGTACTTCACGGCCAGTTCCAACACCCGGCGGCGACGCTCCAGGCTCAGCATGCTGCCACTGGGATTGCCAAACGTGGGGACCAGATACACCAGCTTGGGGCGATGCTGCACGATCATGCGCTCCAGCGCCACCACGTCCACACCCTGCGCATCCACGGGCACGCCCATCACCGTGGGACCATACAGGCGGAAACATTGAATGGTGGCCAGGAAGGTGGGGGCCTCCACCAGCGCCACATCGCCCGGATCCAGCATGACCTTGGCCAGCAAATCCAGTGCTTGTTGACTGCCTGTGGTGACGATCAAACCCTCAGCACTGAGGTCGCGCACGCCCTTGTCCGCCATGAACTGGGCGAGTTGCTCACGCAAGGGGTTGTAGCCTTCGGTGGCGCCGTATTGAAGCGCGGGACCGGCTTCTTGCTCCAGTGCACGCGCGCTGGCTTGGCGGATGCCGTCCACATCGAACATGGCGCTGTCGGGAAAGCCACCGGCAAAGCTGATGATGCCGGGCTTACCCAGGAGTTTGAACAGCTCACGGATGGCCGAGGTTTCGACGTTGTTCAGGCGTTGGGCAAACTGCATGGGACTCTTTCGCGCGACTCTGTGACTGGCCGGGGTGTCATTCACCTGGGCGTGGTGGGCAGATCTTGGTCTGTAGAGCTCACATTTTAGAGGGGCACGGGCGTGACGCGCTGTCCCAGATTGATGAAACAATCGTGCTCTGGCCAGCTGAATGATCAGGTGGCTTGCAACACCCACCTGCGCATTGCCATGAAACCTGCCCAGATCTCCACATTTTTCGCCACGCTGCGACAGGCCAATCCCCTGCCGGTTTCCGAGCTGGAATACACCAGCGTCTTTGAATTGCTCGCCGCGGTGCTGCTGTCTGCACAAGCCACGGATGTGGGCGTGAACAAGGCCACACGTAAACTGTTCCCCGTGGCCAATACACCCGCGCGCATCCTGGCGTTGGGGCTGGAGGGACTGGAATCCTATATTCGTACCATCGGGCTATACCGCAGCAAGGCGCGGCATTTGATGCAGACGTGTCACATTCTGATGGCTCAGCATGGGGGTGAGGTGCCGCGCTCACGTGAAGCCCTGGAGGCATTGCCGGGGGTGGGACGCAAGACCGCCAATGTGGTGCTCAACGTGGCCTTCGGCGAGCCCACGATGGCGGTGGATACGCATATTTTTCGTGTCAGCAATCGCACCGGTCTGGCGCCGGGGAAAACGCCCTTGGCCGTGGAGCAGTCACTGCTGGAGCGCGTGCCCGAGCCCTACCGGGTGCATGCGCATCACTGGCTGATCTTGCACGGGCGATACGTGTGTCAGGCCCGCAAGCCCTTGTGCTGGCAATGCCAGGTGGCGACCTGCTGCGACTTCAAGCCGAAAACGCCCGCGCCCTGAGGACAACCCGCACAGCGCGTTGCACGCACGGACCACGCATCGCGCATGGCGTGCGCACAGGCTCAAGGTCAGGCCACGTCCTCACGGGCCGTGGCAATCAACGCCTTGAGTCGGGACACATCGCCCACCTGATTGGCCAACAACAGGATGAGGCGGGCATTGAGCAAGTGGCTTTGATCCTCGCTCAGGTCTTGATGCGCCTCCATCAGGCACTCATAAAACTCGTCGCTGGCCGCCGGGTCGGCCACGGGGGCCTGCCCGGGGAAATGCAGGTTGGGGATGAACTTCAGTTCAGACATGGCGAAACAGGGGTTATGGTCCAAGCATGGGCACAGGATGTGCCCGGCTTGCTTTAGTCGGCGTAGATGCCCGCCTTCTGGATCACTGGGCCCCACTTCTTGATTTCCGCCTCGAGATGCGTCTTCAAGCCTTGCGGGCTGATTTTGTCCATCGGCGGCACATCCGAGCTCAATTCGGTCAGACGTTGCTTGACCGTGGGGTCTTGCACAGCCGTGCGCAAGGCCGCCACCAGTTTGTCGATCACGGCAGGCGGGGTTCCCTTGGGGGCATACATGCCATGCCACACCTTGACTTCAAACCCCTTGAGGCCTTGCTCGTCCAGGGTGGGCAGATTGGGCAGCGCTTGCAGTCGGTTAAGAGACGTTGCCCCGTAGGCCTTGACGCGTCCTTCACGAATCATGGGCACGGTCTGCGTGGTCTGGTCACACAGCAGGTCGACTTGTCCGCCCAGCAGGTCGTTCATGGCGGGGCCTGTTCCTTTGTAGGGAATGGTTTGCAGATCAATGCCGATCTGGCTGGTGAACAAC
>VEQI01000450.1 GCA_018883305.1 Limnohabitans sp.
GCCCTGCGCCGCCCACGGCAAGCGGGCCACAACGGGTTTGGGATTTGCTGCGCGATCCGCCGCTTCGCCGACTCTTGCTGGGGAACTGGTTTTTGTCAGCCTGTTGGGATGTTCACACCTTCATGGTGCCGGTGCTGGGGCATGAGCGCGGCATCAGTGCCTCCGCCATTGGCGTGGTGCTCGGTACCTTTGCCTTGGCGGCCACCCTGATCCGGTTTTCCTTGCCCTGGATGGCCGGGCGATTCAAAGAGTGGCAAGTCATCACGGCCGCCATGCTGATGACCGGTGGCATGCTGGCCGTGTACCCCTTCACTGCCACGGCATGGGCCATGGGCGTGTGTTCGGGCCTGCTTGGCTTGTCCTTGGGCTCGGTGCAGCCCATGGTGATGAGCACCTTGCACCAGATCACGCCGGAACGGCGCCAAGGCGAGGCGCTGGGCTTGCGCTTGATGACCATCAACGCCTCCAGCGTGTTGATGCCCATGGTGTTTGGTGCCACCAGCGGCCTGATCGGCGTGGCCGGTGTCTTTTGGTGTCTTTCAGCGGTCGTGACTTCGGGCGCCCGCGTCGCCTGGCGACTCAGAGCCGATAAAAATCACGGATGACGTTCCAGGCGTCTTGCACATCGTCGACGTATTGGAACAAGCGCAGGTCTTGCGCAGAGAGCGCGCCTTCGTCCACCATCACCTGCAGGTTCAGCAAGCGTTGCCAGTAGTCCGTGCCGAACAAGACGATGGGCACCGGCTTGGCTTTTTTGCATTGAATCAGGGTCAGGGTTTCAAACAACTCATCCATCGTGCCAAAGCCACCCGGAAACGCCACCAGCGCTTTGGCCCGCATCATGAAATGCATTTTGCGCAGCGCAAAGTAATGGAACTTGAAGCTCAGGCCTGGCGTGATGTAAGGGTTGGGCGTTTGCTCATGCGGCAAGGCAATGTTCAAGCCGACGCTGATGCCGCCAGCTTCATGCGCGCCGCGGTTGGCGGCCTCCATGATGCCGGGGCCGCCGCCCGTGCACACAAACAGCTTGTGGGCAGGCGACTGCTCGGCGCTGTAGGCGGCGACCTGCTGTCCAAAGGCCCGCGCTTTTTCGTAATAGTGGGCGTTGCGCACCAAGGCTTCGGCATGGGCAATGGCTTGGGGCTCGCCACCTGCGCGTGCCTTAGCCAGTTCGGCATGGGCCACTTCCGCGCTGCGAAAGCGCGCGCTGCCAAACACCACCACGGTGTTTTCAATGCCGTGCGCATGCTGTGCCAGGTCGGGCTTGAGCATTTCCAGCTGAAAACGGATGCCCCGGGTTTCGCGGCGCAGCAAAAACTCAGGGTCGGCAAAGGCCAGCCGGTTGGATTCGGGGCGCAAGGCGTCTGCGCTCTCGCTTTGTGCCTTGAGCGTTTCCCAGGCTTCAGCCAGGCGTCGGTCTTGTGGGTCTAACATGCCATCCATGACGACATGTTACTGTTAGAAATGAAAAAAGCGCCCGAAGGCGCTTTGCAAGCCAGCTTTTGGGGAAAAGCTTAGACGCGACGGCGGTATTCCGCAGTGCGGGTGTCAATTTCAATGCGGTCACCTTGCGCCACGAAGATGGGCACGGGAATTTCGAAACCGGTGGCAATTTTCGCCGGCTTCAACACTTTGCCCGAGGTGTCGCCTTTGACGGCCGGCTCGGTCCAGGTGATCTCGCGCTCGACAGAGGTGGGCAATTCCACCGAAATGGCCTTGCCGTCGTAGAACACCACTTCGGCGGCCATGCCGTCTTCCAGGTAGTTCAGGGCGTCGCCCATGTTTTCGGCTTCCACTTCGTACTGGTTGTAGTCGGCGTCCATGCAGACGTACAT
>VEQI01000142.1 GCA_018883305.1 Limnohabitans sp.
ATGTAGGCCTGCGTGGAAGGTGACACATGGTCATAAAAAACACCCCGCAGCGGAAACTGCCCGACGCCCACGGTGCGTGCACCACAGGCCCGTGCGCCAAGCCAGGTCAGCAGGCTGGTACGCAAGCCGGCGCTCTCGGTGTCGATGATCAAATCGGGTTTCAGTTCGCGACACACCTCTCTCACCTCACGCACCACGGTCCACCAGGGCACGCGTGGCGCATCTGGCTGGCTGGGGTCGCCCCGGCGCACGGTTAAAAAATGTGCACTGGTCAACAGCGGATGCTCTCGAATGAGTGATTCCGTGACATAACCGGGATGCTTGCTCAGGAACAGCAAGTGAAGCCGTGCCTGTGGCCATTGATTTTTCAAGACCCGCCAGGAGGCCGAGGCACGCAACACATCGCCCACACCCAGGCTATGCGCCTTGAGAATCAGGATGTCTGTCGGGTCCTTCACGCCACCCCCTTGATTGCCAGACGATACAAGGCCTCTTGCTGCGGCGCCAACGTGTCCCAAGCGAACTGCCGGGCATACGTCAGACCGTGTGTGATCAAGCGGTTGCGCAATGACGCATCGCTGCAAATGCGGGTGACACCATGGGCAATTTCCTTGCCCGAGGTGGGATCTTGCAACAGCAACGCCTGATCGCCATCCTGCAGATGAGCGGAAGACAAACAATAAGGGGCCCGGCTCACCAGCAAGGGCAGTTGATGCGCCATGGCCTCCAGGGTCACCATGCCAAAGGTGTCCTCCAGCGTGGCGTGCACCAGCATATCGCAGGCGTCATACGCGATTCGCGTGTCCTGCAACACACCCAGAAAATGCACACGCGCCTGCAAGCCGGCCTGCTCCACCAAGGGTTGCCAGGCGGGAATTTGCGCAGGCTGCCCGACCACCGCCAAATGCACATCTGCAGGCAACAGAGGCAAGGCCTGTAACAACGCGCCAAGACCTTTCTTGCGGAAGTCGTGGCCAATCATCAAGAGCAGCGTGGCTGAAGCGGGTAGACCCAGGGAATCACGAGCCTGCGCACGTACCCTCATTTGTGCGGGCGCATCCAGCATCTCTGGCATCCGTACCCCGGGTGTCAACACCTGCAACTGACCAGGCCACCAATGAAAGTGCTGGGGCAACACCTCTGCCAGGGCGTGAGACGCGGCCACGATCACCCGATGCGCATCGCGACGCATGCGCAGGTGTTCCAACCCCACATACGCCAGTAAACGCGGGCTGGTGGCCACTTGCAGCACTTTCCACCATTTGCGCCACCCGTGACGATGAGCAAAGAGGTTGTGGACCACGGGCTTGACATGCACGGTCTGGACCTGACCATGAAACACGTTTTCATGCGAATGCACCACATCAAAGCCATGACGTGTGTGCCACCAGCTCCACAGCGCAAACAACCATTGATCGAGCCAACGTGGGCGCTGGAGGCCCCAGCCCATCACCTGGTAGTGAACGCCCGGCAAGGGTTTGCCATGCGACTTGCAGAACACGGTGATGTCATGGCGGCGCGACAGCTGTTCCACCAAAGACACGGCATAGTTTTCAGCGCCCCCCAGATGCCGCTCGAAGCGACGACTCAACACCGCGATTCTCAAACGGGACGTGTCAACGTCAGCCATGGACAGCCTCGGCCTGGTCGCGATAGCGATTTTCATGCGGGCTCAACAGCTTCACCAGAAACTGGGGCCAGCTGGTGGAACGCACCACCGGGATGCGGTGCAACTGAAACATATCGTCCTCTGCCCTCACCCGCCCACGCCGAGTGGTGGTGGCCGCCAGGTAACCCGCCTCACGCACCAGCGCCACTTGCTCGGGCCGGTACACACCGAATGGATAGCAAAACTGTTGCACAGGCTGATCCAGCAACACCTCCAGCGCTTGCCGCGATCCTTGTAACTGGTCTTGCAAGGCAGGGCCGGACAACTGGTCCAGGCGTTCATGGGTGCAGGTGTGCGAACCCACTTCCATCCCCGCATCAGACCAGGCTCGCACTTGCGCCGCCGTCATGAGCTGCGATGGCTGTACACCCAAGGCATGGTCCCACACGTTGGAGCCGCCCATCAAGCCGCTGACCACATAGCAGGTGGCCGTGAACCCCAGTTCCTGCAAGACGGGCAAGGCCGAACTCAGGTTGTTGAGGTAGCCATCATCGAAGGTGATGCCCACCACTCGCCCACACCGCTCGCCACGCAAGAAAGGCATGAGTTCACGCATGGACAGGCCCAGATAGCCCAACCGCTTGAGCCAGTACATCTGTGATCGAAAGCGGTTCGGCGAGACAGACAGGCTGCGAAACACCGCCCCCCGTGGCGGCGCCTCGGCGATCTGGTGATAGGTGAGGATGGGAATCTCGCGCTGATTCGCCGTCTGCGTCATATCAACACAATGTCGTAGTCTTCCGGACCCATGGCCGGCTCATGCTGCAGGGAAATGGGCTTGCCAATGAACACGCTCAGTCCGGCCAGGTGCTGGCTTTCCTCATCCAGAAACAAATCAATCACCGGCGGGGCAGCCACCACGCGGAACTCTGCCGGATGGAATTGACGTGCCTCGCGCAAGATCTCGCGCAGGATGTCATACGCCACGCTACGTGGTGTCTTGACCATGCCTTTGCCCTGACACACCTCACACGGCTTGCACAACTGATGCGCCAGCGATTCGCGCGTGCGTTTGCGGGTCATCTCCACCAGACCCAGGGGTGAAAAATCACTCACCGAGGTTTTGACCCGATCACGTGCCAGTTGTTTGCGCAGCTCCTGCAACACGGCCTCACGGTGGTCTTGTCGCACCATGTCGATGAAGTCGGCAATGATGACGCCCCCCAGATTGCGCAATCGCAATTGCCGAGCCAAGGCACCCGCCGCTTCCAAGTTGGTCTTGAAGATGGTTTCGTCAAAATTGCGCGCACCGGTGAAGGCACCCGTGTTGATGTCCACCGTGGTGAGTGCTTCGGTCTGATCAATGATGAGAAAACCGCCAGACTTCAAGTCCACACGGCGACCCAGCGCACGAGCCACATCGTCATCAATGCCAAACAAATCAAAAATGGGGCGCTCACCCTTGTAGTGCTGCAGCTTGGCGGCAGCCGCCGGCATGAACTCCAGACCAAACTGGTGCAGACGTGCATGCTGCTCGCGCGAATCGATGCGAATGGTCTGGGTGGTTTCTCCCACCAGATCGCGCAGGACACGCTGCAGCAAATCCAGGTCCTGATGCAGCATGGACTTTGGCGCACTGACCGATGCCGCCTCACGGATACGCTGCCAGGTTTTCCGAAGGTAGCGGATATCTTCCAGCAATTCTTGATCGGTCGCGTCTTCGCCGTTGGTCCGAAGAATGAACCCCCCGGTGGCACCATCCGGCTGGTCCTGGCGCAACAGGTCCAGCAAGCGTTGCTTGAGGGCCTCACGCTGCGCGAGGGCAATTTTTTGCGATACGCCGATGTGGTTGTCCTGCGGCAAAAACACCAGCATGCGCCCCGCAATGCTGATCTGCGTGGACAAGCGAGCCCCCTTGCTGCCAATCGGGTCCTTGATGACCTGGACCATCAGCGCCTGCCCCTCGAAAATCTGCTTCTCGATGGGCGTGGGTGGGACATTGGCGCCCTCACCGTCGGCATGGCGAGCGGCCACACTGGTCCACAGGTCGGCCACATGCAAGAAAGCAGCGCGCTCCAGCCCGATGTCCACAAAGGCGGACTGCATGCCCGGCAATACCCGGGAAACACGTCCCAGGTACACATTGCCCACCAGCCCCTTTTCCAGCGTGCGCTCCAGATGCAACTCCTGCACCGCACCGTTTTCCACCACGGCGACACGGGTTTCCTGGGGTGACCAATTGATGAGAATGTCTTGTTGCATGGCGTCAGACCTTGAAGCCGAAGTCCCGCAGCAAAGCAGCGGTTTCATACAACGGCAGCCCCATGATGCCAGAATGACTGCCACGGATGTGCTCGATGAAACCCGCTGCCCGCCCCTGGATGGCATAAGCACCCGCCTTGCCCATGGGCTCACCGGTCGCAATGTAGGCACGCAGGCGTGCGGTGCCCACGCTGGCCATGGTCACCTGGGAGATGTTCAACGCCTGGGTTTGTCGGCGCAGGGTTCCCACAGCCACACACGTCAGCACCCGATGAGTGCCACCTTGCAAGGCTTGCAGCATGGCCAGCGCATGCGCCGCGTCCTGGGGTTTGCCCAGGATGACACGCCCCCGCGCCACCGTGGTGTCGGCACACAGCACCACCCCGGGCGGCAAGTCCAGCTGACGCATGCGTCGCAACGAGGCCTCCAGCTTGAGTCGTGTGACCCGCTGCACATAGGTGGTGGGAGCCTCACCAGGCAACACCGCCTCCAAAGCCTCGGCGTCCTCATGGGGTTGTGGGGGCATGAGGATGGGGGTGACCCCCAGTTGATCCAGCAACTGCAAGCGACGCGGGCTTTGAGAGGCCAGGTACAAGGGCTTCATGGTGTCATTCACGGTGGTAAGGGTGCTTGGCCAGAATGGACCAGCCGCGGTACAACTGCTCAACCAGCAACACCCGCACCATGGCATGGGGCAAGGTGAGATCGGATAAACGGATGCGCTCATGAGCCGCGTCTCGAAGCGCCGGGTCCAGCCCATCCGGGCCACCAATCAGCAAGGCCACTTCCTGTGCCTCCCCCTGCCAGTCCAGCATCCGCTGTGACAAGGCCATGGTCGTGAGGCGGTCCCCACGCTCATCCAGGACCACCACACGCGCCTGTTTGGGAATGGCGGCGCGAAGACGTTCAGCCTCTGCCGCCATGAGGGCAGCAGCTGGTTTGCTGCCCCTTGGCTCGGCTTTGACGGCCTTGAGCCCGAGCTTCCACTCCGGCGGGAATCGCTTGGCGTAATCGTCCCAGGCAGCCTGCGCCCAGTCAGGCATGCGCTGACCGACCGCCACGACCCAGAGTTTCATGCCTTTGAGGTGGTGCGTGTGCGCGGTGAAGCGGCGGATTTCTTGGCTGCTGGCTGTCGTGCGGCCGGTTTGGCGGACGCGGTGGCAGGCTTGGCCTTGCGTGAAGGGGCACTGGCCGCCCCACCCGCCGCGCGAGTGGCCGACTTGGCCGGCACTTTGCCAGCGGCTTGGGGTGCGCGAGCACTGGACGACTGGGTCTTGGCGCGTGCAGGTTTTTTCTCCCCTGCGCTCGGTTTGGCGGATGACGCACGCGTGGTGACGGTAGCCGACACCGGCTTGGGTGCACCCAGCTTCAGGCGCACGGGCTTGTCGCCCCAGATTTCTTCCAGGTGGTAATACTGGCGGATGGCCGGCTGCATCACATGCACCACCGCCTGACCACAATCAATGATGATCCACTCCCCGTTTTCCTCGCCCTCCACACGGGGCTTGGGAAAACCGGCGTCACGGACCTTGTCACGCACACTGGCGGCCAGCGCCTTGGTCTGGCGATTGGAGGTACCGCTGGCCACCACCACACGCTCAAACAAGGCAGAGAGATGCTCGGTGTTGAACACCACAATGTCTTGCGCCTTGACGTCTTCCAGGCCATCCACAATGGCTCGCTGCAGTTTTTGGACGTCTTTTTTTGCGGTGGTGTCGGTCATGTAGGAGCGGCGTACAAGCCGTGTTGTTCAATGTAATCGGCAACCCCGGGGGGCACCCGTCCTTGGATGCTGCGTCCAGAGCGCAGGCGCTCACGAATCTCGGTGGCACTGAGCTCGGACAGGGGCATGGACAAATGCACCACGGGGCCGAATACCGGATTGTGCCATTGACCGGCTTGGGGATCGCGTTCGGCAACCGCCAGAGTCGCCAATTTCAAGATGTCTTGCCAGCCATGCCAGCGCTGGAAATCACGCGCCTGATCTGCACCAATGATGAGAAACAACTGGTCCTGCGGGTGTTGCGCATGCAAGGCGCGCAACGTGTCCAGGGTATAGGTGGGACCATCACGCCGAATCTCCATGTCATCCACCACCACGGCGGGCAGGTCCTGGAACGCCAGACGGGCCATGGCCAGCCGATCATGAGCAGGAGACAGTGTGTTGGTCTTGTGCCACGCCTGGCCGGTGGGAAAGACGCGCAACTCGTCCAGATGCAATGTTTGCAAGGCGGTTGCCGCCAGACGCAGATGCGCCAGATGCGGAGGATCAAAGGCGCCCCCCATCATGCCGATGCGCCGGGCCGATGCCCGACAGTCGCCAGAACCCTGGACAACGTCAGCGCTCATGCGCCTGTGGCCAGCCAGTCCCGGCGGACGATGAAATCCGTGTAGAGCGCGGCCTCAGGCGAGCCCGGCTCGGGTGCACGCTGATAGGACCAGGACGCCAGTGGCGGCATGGACAACAGAATGGACTCGGTGCGTCCCCCCGATTGCAAGCCAAAGTGCGTGCCCCGATCCCACACCAGATTGAACTCCACGTAACGCCCCCGACGGTAGAGCTGATGATCGCGCTGCCGCTCACCGTAAGGCATGTCCTTGCGCCGCTGCACGATGGGCAGGTAAGCTGGCAACAAGCCATCGCCCACGGCTTGCATCATCTCGAAGCTGCGCGCCAGTCCCAGTTCCGAGAAGTCGTCGAAAAACACCCCGCCCACACCACGTTGTTCCTGGCGGTGCTTCAGGCAAAAATATTCGTCACACCAGGTCTTGAAGCGTGGATACAGTTCCGCGCCAAAGGGGTTCAAAGCATCACGGCAAACAGTATGGAAGTGAACCGCGTCTTCCTCAAAGCCGTAATAGGGCGTGAGGTCCATGCCGCCACCAAACCAGGCCACCAGCTCGCCCGCCGTGCTCACCACCGACAGCATGCGCACGTTCATGTGAACCGTGGGCACATACGGATTGCGTGGATGAAAGACCAGGGACACGCCCATGGCTTCAAAGGGCAACCCAGCCAACTCGGGCCGATGTTGACTGGCGGACGGTGGCAGTTGCGGCCCGCGCACATGGGAGAACCCACAGCCTGCACGCTCAAACACCGGCCCATTTTCCAGAATTTGAGTGATGCCCTGCCCTTGCAAGCGCTCGCCCGGCCCCTTTTCCCAGGGGTCCACATGAAACGGCGTGCCGTCCAGCGCTGTCAGGGCCTGGGTGATGCGCTGTTGCAAGCCCACCAGGTAATCACGGACGTGGGTGGTATCCAAGCTCATGGTTTTGATGAAGTGTTGCTGGAGACCAGCGGTTGAATGGGAGCGGCCTGATCCGCGTGAAAGCCTCGGACCTGATCAAAGGCCTCCACGAGACGCGCGTAATCTTGCACAGAGTCGCCGCTGAGGCGCATGAACTGGTCGATACATACCTCCCGCCGGGCATAGTCCAGTCGGACCAGGGCCAAGGGGACCTGTGCTTTCTGGGTCACGCTGTAAAAGCCGCTGCGCCAGCCAGGTGTGAGACGACGGGTACCTTCGGGGGACAGCCCCAACCACAGATAGGCGTCACGCGCACGGGCCTCCTCAAAGCGAGCCACCATGCTGCCCACCACGCCCTGGGGGGCGGATCGGTCAATCGGCAAGCCCCCCAGCCAGCGCAACCAGCGCCCGAACACGGGGATCCGAAAAAGGCTGTCCTTGCCCCAGAAACAGGCGTGGATGCCGGTGGCCCACTTCACCAGCATCATCACAGGGAAGTCCCAATTGCTGGTGTGCGGGTAGACAATGGCCACCCCCTGCCTGGCAGGAAAACCCTGAAAGCGCACCCGCCAACCCGCCAGGGACAACACCGCACGAGCCAATCGGCTACCCCGGAATTGCACCGGGTACGGCGGCGGGTAGTCCACGATGGGCATGGCGGTGTGTATCAGGTCTTGATAGCGCGTGAGCCGATGTCGCGACGCCACTGCATGCCATCGAAATGGATGTCTTGCAGTGTCTGATAGGCCAGCGCTTGCGCAGCCTTGACGGAGTCCCCCAGAGCGGTCACGCACAGCACACGGC
>VEQI01000143.1 GCA_018883305.1 Limnohabitans sp.
GGAGGCAGCGCCGCCGAGCACCGAATAAATCGCCTTGGGAGTCACTTTCTGCTGCTGCATTGTGCGTACCAGCAGGGCGTACTCGTTGTAATAGTTGGCAGGGATCACGATGTCCGGGTTCACTTGCTTGATGCGCAGCACGATGTTGTTGAAGTCGCGCGTGGGGTTGGCGTGCTTGATCACTTCCTTGACCTCGTAGCCATAGCCCGGCAATTCGCGCGAGAGCAGGTTGGCCGTGCCGGTGCCAAAGAGTGACTCTTCATGAATGATCATGACTGTGCGCGCCGGACGACCGGCGGTGGTGTTGAGCACATGCAGGTTGGCCACCGCCACTTCCGCGCATTTTTTGTAGCCAGGGCCAAAGCGGAAGGTGTTCTTCAAACCACGCTCCACGATCTGATCAGCCACGCCCACGTCCACCACGTGCGGCAGGTTGTACTTGGCCGCGGCCTGCGTGGTGGCCAGGCAAATGGCCGACGCAAAGGCGCCCACCACGGCGCTCACGCCCGCCTCGTTCATTTTTTCCACCTCGGCCGTGCCGGCCTGCGGGTTGGATTGCGCGTCACCCAGCAACGCCTCCAGTTTGGCACCGCCCATGGACTTGATGCCACCGGCCTTGTTGATATCCTCGATGGCCATCATGGCGCCCAAGCGGCACTGTTGGCCGGAGTACGCCAGCGCACCCGTCACCGGATGCAGCACACCCACCTTGACGGTCTTGGGTTGGGCACCGCCCACCAGGGGAAATGCCAGCGTGGAGGCCGCAGCGGCGGAATGCGCCATGAAGGAACGACGTGTGCTCATGAGAATCTCCTTTGACAAAAGTTCAGTGGAAACGGGCAGACAGGTCTTTGTTGACCCAAACCTTGGCATCGATGCCGCCCACGCGGGAGAGCTGCATCTGGTATTCATAGCGATCGGGGCGGTACACCCCATGCAACCACTGCACGGGGCAATCGTCCTCGTCAAAAATCAGGCGGCGGACATCCAGCAAGGCAGAACCCACGCTGACATCCAGATGCTGCGCCAATTCGGCATCGGCCAATCGGGCGGAGATGGATTGCTCGGCACGGCCCACGCGCACACCCGCCTCTTCCATCAAAACCAGAATGGGTTTGCGACTCAGCTCGTGGCGACCAAAACTGCGTGCCACCCGTTGCGGCACCCAGGTGGTGATGTAAGACAGCGGGCCTTCTCGGGTGCTGCGCACGCGCACCGCCTTTTGCACCCGCTCACCCGAGGGCAAGTCCAGGCGCAATGCGACTTCACCCGGTGGATCCAGTTCATCCACGCTCAGCACCTTGACCGAGGTGCGCAAGCCCATGCTGATGATGTTTTCCAGCAGACCGCTGAGTTGCGCGCGCTGGCCCGGGCCTGGTGAGCCCGTGACATCGGCGGGGGTCAGGGGACGGGTTCCGCGCCCGGGTTCACGGGTGATCAGCCCTTCATCCACCAGTTGCGACAGCGCCCGGCGAATGGTCACCCGGGCCACCCCGAACTGGCGCATCAGGGCCAGTTCACCGGGCATGCCCTGACTGAATCGCCCTTCGTGCAATTGCTCACGCAGCACCAGATAAATCTTGTGGTACTTGGGCAAGGGCAGGCTGTGGCTCATGGAGGGGCATCCTCCATCGCTTCCATTGTTCTGTCAATAGGACATTTACTGGGACATGTCTCCACTGATACGAAAGGGCGCAGAAGCGGGGGCAACAGGAGGGCAACACACCAAGTGCCTGAGCCCCCTCAAGTTCACTGAGTCGCTGCCTGAGACCACTCACTGGCCAGTTGCATGCCCTGCTGAATGGCTCGCAAGGCATCCAACTCTGCCGCTTCCTGTGCGCCACCAATGAGGTGCGCCTGGACACCCAGGGCCACCAGTTCGTCATACAGCGAGCGCTGCGATTGCTGCCCCGCGCACATCACCACCGTGTCGACCTGAGCCACACGCGTCTCCCCGTCCACCTGGTAATGCAAGCCGGCATCGTCGATGCGCTGATAGGTCACTCCGGCTGTCATCTCCACCTGGGCACGTCGCAGCTTGGCCTTCAAAATCCAGCCGGTGGACTTGCCCAGGTGCTTGCCCAGCGTGCCAGGCTTGCGCTGGAACATCTGCACCTGACGCGTGGGCGCTGGTGCCTGCGCCGGTTGCAGCCCACCGGGCGTTTGCAGCGTGTCGTCCACGCCCCAGATTTGCATGAAACGGGCTGGCTGGGTGGATTCGTCGGACTGGCACACCAGGTACTCCGCCACATCAAATCCAATGCCACCCGCGCCCACAATGGCCACCCGCTGGCCCACTGGCGCGCCCTGTCCCAATACGTCCGCATAAGAAACCACCTTGGGATGGTGCGCACCATCCAGGTCGGGCGTGCGCGGCGTCACACCGGTGGCCACCACCACGGCATCAAACTCGCCGGCTTGAATCCGTGCCACCAATTCAGGGGCCTGCGCCTTCACCCCCAGTTGAACCTGCACACCCGCACGGGCCAGGGCCACGCGGAAATGGCGCAGCATGTCGTGGAACTCCTGCTTGCCTGGCACCTGCTTGGCCAGGTTGAGCTGGCCGCCCAGCTCGGGGCCCGCTTCCAGCAAGGTCACCGCATGTCCACGTCGCGCCGCCTCCAGGGAGAAGGCCATGCCTGCGGCGCCGCCGCCCACCACCACCACTCGTTGAGGCACCGCAGCCGGGTCATCATCCCAATCCAGTTCACGACCGGCCCGGGGATTGACCAGACAGGTGGCCACGCGCTCGGTGAAGATGTGGTCCAGGCAAGCCTGGTTGCAACCAATGCAGGTGTTGATTTCATCGGCCCGCCCTTCGCGGGTCTTGTTCGCAAAAGCTGGGTCGGCCAAGAGCGGGCGAGCCATCGACACCAGATCCGCCGTGCCACTGGCCAGCAGATCTTCCGCCACCTCCGGCGTGTTGATGCGGTTGGAGGCCATGACCGGAATGGTGACCGCCTGCTTGATGTTGCGCACCGCGTGTCGCCAGGCCGCACGCGGCACACTGGCCGCCATGGTGGGCACGGCGGATTCGTGCCAGCCGACGCCCACATTCAGCAAGTCCGCACCGGCTGACTGCACGCGGCGTGCCAGCTCGGCCACTTCAGCACCGGTCATGCCTCCTTCCATCAAATCGATGGAAGAAATGCGGTACACCACCATGAAGTCGCGGCTCACACGCGCTCGCACGGCCTTCACAATCTCCAGTGGAAACCGCACGCGCCGATCAAAGTCGCCGCCGAATTCATCGTCACGACGGTTGGTCAGAGCGGCCGTGAATTCATTGATGAGGTAGCCTTCCGACCCCATGATCTCCACACCTGCATAACCAGCTTCCTGGGCCAGGGCGGCGGTGTGAGCGTAACTGTCGATGGTGGACCAGACCTCCTGCGTGGTGAGCGCGCGGGGCGCGTGCACATTGATCCGCGCCTTGCCGGATGAGGGCGCAACGCACTGCGCCACTTTGGCATAGCGCCCCGCATGCAGAATCTGCAACACGATGTGACCACCCGCTTGTCGCACGGCATGCGTGATGTGCTGATGATCGGACAATTGACTTCGGTCGTTCAGCACCAGTCCGCCTTCGTCCATCACGCCTTCAGGCACAGGGGAATACCCCCCCGTGAGCATGAAGGCAATGCCACCTTTGGCGCGCTCGGCGTAAAAGGCGGTCAGACGCTCCACCGGCCTGTCCATCGTCTCCAACCGGGTGTGCATGGCCCCCATGACCATCCGGTTGGGCAACGTCACGCCCGCGATGGTGAGGGGTTGCAGCAGATGTGGGTAAGCAGACATGGCTGAATTCCTCGATCAGGCTTGGCCGTCAATCAGAATAAAAGCAATGCGCGCAGGACGCCCCGATCGATTGGCCCAGGCGTGGTTGGTGCCGCGCTGAATCAGCACATCGCCCGCGCGCAACACCGTTTCCTCCTTGTCCATGATGGCCACGATCTCGCCCTCCAGCATGAGGGCGTAATCCACCGTGGCAGTGCGGTGCATGCCGGGGTGCTGGCCAGGCTTGGGCGCATGTTGTGCATCACGGTACATGCTGCCGAAGGTGGCTTGCAGCATGCGCTGCAGTTCTTGCGGATCCGCGGGCTCTGGCGGAAAGTCGATGATGCGCAGCACCGTGCCGCCCTGGGGCGGAGACACGCCGCGATGCTCGGCAATGGAATCGGGCGCATGCACAGACGCAGGCGCTGCCTCGGTGCGCCACAAATTGGTGACGCGATAGCCCGGCCGCTCGGGCACCAGGCGCACGGCGGGCGACGGACCATCTTCCACGATGGAGGACAGGCCCTGGGCATCATCACCTGTGAGCACACGTCGAATGGGTGGCAAACTCATGTCAGTTCTTCTCCAAATTCAAGTCGGGTACCAGTTCAGCGTGCACGCGGTAGGTGGCATCGATGCGTGCCTTGAACTGGGCGGCACTCAGATACGCCGGTGACTGTTGCAACTGCTGAGCCGACTGTTTGAAACCGTCCGAGGCCAGCACGCGCTGACACAGGTTCTGCAATTGTTCAATCACGGGCTTGGGTGTGCCCGCCGGCGCATACAAGCCATTGAGTCCGGGCGTGACAGCGGGATACCCCAACTGAGTCAGGCTGGGAATCTGGGGAAAGGCCGGATGCGGCTTGTCTGACAGCACCGCCAACACCCGCAAGCCCTTGCCACCGATGGAAGACAAACCCGGCGCACCGAAGTCGAGTTCACCACTCATGAGTTGCGGCAACATGGCACCGTCACCCCGATACGGGATGGCGTTGAATTGCACGCCCAGCGCCTTGGACACTGCCGCCACACCCAGATGCGGGACTGACCCCGCACCCGCATGGCCGTAAGACAGCTTGCCTGGCTGGGCCTTGGCCTGTGCAATCAGGTCTTGCATCGACTTGATGGGCGAGTCCTGACGAACAGCGATGGCAAATACGTTCTCAAAGATCTGGCACACGGGCTCGATCTGCTCGTTGCGAAACGGCATGGACTTGTTGAGAAACGGTGCATTGGTCATGGGCGACGCCGGTGAAAACACCAGGGTGTGCCCATCCGCCGCAGCCCTGCTCAAAGCCGCAAAGCCAATCACGCCCGCACCGCCATCGCGGTTGACCACGGCCCAGCTTTTACCAGTGAGTTGTGAAGCCTCCCGCGCGAATGCACGTCCCATGGCGTCCACACCACCACCGGCCGCATAAGGCAGGATGACCTCCACGGGTCGTTGGGGGAAAGTGTCCTGAGCCCATGCCGTGCCCAGTGTGCTCAAGAGCCATGCGGCTAGCCAGATGCGCATCGTGTGTCTCCGTCAAAGTAAACACACAGTTTAGCCTTTGGCCTGACCTGTGGGTGTCGCCCAATTCAAAGGCAAACCACTGGCGCCATGAGCGCAAAGACCTGACGCTTCAAGCCGGCTTGGCGTACTTCCCCGTCAACTGCGGCGTGGTGCCCTTCAGCCCTTTTTGCTCACGATCCAGGCGCGTGTCGCGTGACCAGGTTCGCTTGAGGTCATCTCGCACACTGATGGTGAGCTTGCCCAGGCCCTCACATTCCAGGTCCACCTTGTCGCCGTCTTGAAAGGCGGAAAGCCCCCGATGGTTGGTACCAGTGGCCAGGATGTCACCGGGCTCCAGGTCGTGGATGGCCGTCATCCACTCAATACAGCGCGGGATTTTGTGCGCCATGTCGTCGGTGTTGAAATTTTGCTTGAGGGCGCCATTCACCCAGAGCTTGACCTGCAGCTTGTGCGGATCGGGCACTTCATCCGCAGTCACCAGAAATGGGCCAATGGGTGCAAAGGTGGCGCGCGACTTCATCTGATAGAAGCTGTTGTTCTCGGGCACCACACCACGCGCGGAGCCGTCAATGAAGTTGGTATAGCCAAAGACGTATTCCATCGCTCGGCTGGCAGGCACAAAGCTGGCTGGCTTGCCAATCACAAGCGCCAGTTCCGCTTCACCTTCAAAGATGGTGGACGGGATGTCTGGCAGCACCATGGTGTCACCATGGCCGATGATGGCGCCCGGTGATTTGTGAAACGCGTTGATCGGTGCCGGCTCCTTGCGCGTGCCATCTTCCATATAGTTGACGGCCATGCATTCCACGTTGACGGGTTTGGGCAGTGGCGGCCGGATTTTGACGCGCATGACGGAGGGGCCATCGCCCTTGGCCACCGCATCTTGCAAGCGCGAGCGAAAGTTGGCGAAGTTGGCAATCAAGCCGTTCATCAAATCACCCGGCCCGGTATGCGGAATATTGGCCACCACGGTGGTGACGTCCACCACGCGGTCCCCCTTCAACACACCCAGACGAAAGTCATTGAAATACATGAGCCGCATGATGAAGTCTCCTGATGTAATGATGCACAGATGCTAGACGTCGTCAGCGCCTTGCACAAGACGGTGTTCCCGCATCGGTGACAGCTACGGGCAATCCCGATGGTGAGTCTGGGATCTCGTGCTGATAATGAATCTCTCCCGTTTCAGGAGCTTCTATGAACGACACCTCTACTGCAGTTTCACGTCGATCAGTCTTGGTGAGCGGATTGGCGGTCAGCCTGCTGGCTGCGCCGGTCGCAGCCAGCACACTGCCTGAAGCCAAAACATGCGTGTTGTCGGGTCGCCTGACAGATGCACAAGGTCAACCACTGCGTCAGGCTCAGGTGGCCGTGGCCGGCGCGGTGACTCGCACGGATGGTGACGGGCGTTTTTTCATGCACGCCGTGCTGCCCACACAGGCCACGCTGGCCCTGCATATTCTCCGTCAAGGTGAGTCTCAAGCCATAGAAGTGTTGGCTGCGGTTGAGCGTTCTGCAGTCTCTGAACGTCAGGATGCCAGCGTGTCTTTGACGATGGTCGGCTGAGGCAAGGCCCGCCCCCTTACATCGGATCACGGGCTAACCCCCTCAACGCTTGGGCCAGACCACGCCCTGACTGCCAGCCACCACCTGGCCCATGCCCTTGTACACAAACTTCTGCAAACGTTTGCCCTCATACGTTTCCGTGGTGTAGATGTTGCCCTTGGAGTCGGTGGCAATGCTGTGCACGCCATAGAACTGCCCGGGTTGACGGCCGCCGTCCCCGAAGTTGGTGATTTCCTGCAAGGTGTCCCGCACCACAATGCGCACTTTCTCATTGGTGCCATCGGCCAGGTAGATGAACCGCTGCTGCGGATCGCGCGAGAAGGCAATGTCCCACACTGCGCCTGAAGCCAAAGTTTTCTGCGCAAAGTGGGCTTCCTTCACAAACGTGCCATCAGGCTTGAACACCTGAAGCCGGTTGGCTTGACGGTCACAGACATAGATGAAACCATCCACACTGCGCTCCACACAATGCACCGGGTTGCGAAATTGCTGTGGCGGCGGAGCGGCTGGATCGAACTTGCCCAGGTCGGCATCACTGGGCTTGTTGCCATAGGCGCCCCAGTAGCGTTTCATCTTGCCGGTGTAAGCGTCCAGCACGGCCACGCGTTTGTTCTTGTAACCATCTGCCACATAGGCCTCGTTGGTTTGCGGATCAACCCATATCTTGGCCACACGCCCGAAGTTCTCCAGATCATTGCTGCCCTTGGTCCCGCCGTGCTTGCCCATTTGCATCAAAAACTTGCCGTCGCGCGTGAACTTCAAGATGTGTGCATCTTTTTCACCGTTACCGCCAATCCAGACGTTGCCCTTGTAGTCAATATGAATGCCGTGATTGGAGTCAGGCCACTCATAGCCAGGGCCTGGTCCACCCCATGCCTGCACCAGTTTGCCGTCCGGGTCGAACTCCAGCACAGGGGGCGCAGAGGCGCAGCACTCACCCACCTTGTTGGTCAGCGCCAGTTCATTGAAATGCAAGGTGGCGGCACCACGGTGAATGATCCACACATGGTCTTTCTCATCCACCCAGATACCAATAGCC
>VEQI01000144.1 GCA_018883305.1 Limnohabitans sp.
GGCCCCATCACCATGGCCGAATATGCCGGCAAATCCGCGGCGTTGGGTCTGTCGGCGTACCTGGGGTTTTTGGCCCTGATCAGCGTGAGTCTGGGGGTGCTGAATTTGCTCCCCATTCCAGTCCTCGACGGGGGGCACCTGATGTATCATCTTTGGGAGGCTCTCACGCGTCGGCCGCCGTCACCACGCTGGCTGGAAATGCTGAATCGCCTGGGGTTGTCGATCGTCATCCTGCTGATGTTGCTTGCCTTGCGCAACGACCTCATGCGATGGTGGCCGCTGGCACCCTGAGCGTGGCCTGAAAGACTGCCAGCAACACCACAAGAAACACCTATGACCCACCACTTGATGCGGCCCTTTCTGACCTTGTTGAGAGGGGTGGTTGCCTGTCTGGTCATGGTTCAACTGGCTTGGGCGGTGGAGCCCTTTGAAATCAAGGACATCCGCATCGAGGGCTTGCAGCGGGTGGAGCCTGGCACCGTGTTTGCCAGCACCCCGTTTCGCATTGGCGATACCTACACCGATGACAAGGCCACCTCGGCCATTCGCACACTGTTCGGACTGGGCCTGTTCAAGGACTTGCGCATCGATGTCAACAACGGTGTGGTGGTGATCGTGGTGGAAGAGCGCCCCGTGATTGCCGCCGTGGATTTCGTGGGGGCCAAGGAGTTTGACAAAGAGGTGCTGCGCAAGTCGCTGCGCGATGTGGGTCTGGCGGAAGGTCGTCCCTATGACCGTGCGCTGGCTGATCGGGCAGAACAAGAACTCAAGCGCCAGTACATCAACCGCAGTCTGTACGGCGCGGAAGTCATCACCACCATCACGCCCATCGAGCGTAACCGTGTCAACCTGACGTTCAGCGTCATTGAGGGGGATGTCTCCAAGATCAAGGACATTCGCATTGTTGGCAACAAGGTGTTCAGCGAGTCCACCTTGCGTGACCAGTTCGACCTCAACACCGGCAACTGGTTGAGCTGGTACACCAAGTCCGACCGTTATTCCCGTGCCAAGCTCAACGCCGACCTGGAAACGCTTCGCTCCTACTACCTCAGTCGCGGCTATCTGGAGTTTCGCGTGGACTCCACCCAGGTCTCCATCTCGCCCAACAAGCAGGACATCACCATCACCATCAACGTCACCGAAGGCGAGCGTTTCGGTGTGGCCGCCGTTCGCCTGGAGGGCTATTTCCTGGGGCGTGATGAAGAGTTCAAGTCACTGGTGACCATCAAGCCCGGCCAGCCTTACAACGTCAACGATGTGACGCAAACGGTCAAGGCCTTTTCGGATTACTTCGGCAACTTCGGGTTTGCCTTTGCCCGCATTGAGCCACGTCCCGACATTGACCGTGCCTCCAATCTGGTGACGGTGGTGTTGCAGGCTGACCCTTCTCGGCGGGCCTACGTGCGACGCATCAATGTCTCTGGCAATGCACGCACACGCGACGAAATCATTCGTCGCGAGTTCCGCCAGATGGAGTCCGCCTGGTATGACGGCGACCGCATCCGTCTCTCACGGGACCGTGTGGAGCGTCTGGGTTTTTTCAAGGAAGTCACAGTGGACACCCAGGAAGTGGCAGGCTCGCCTGACCAGGTGGACCTGGTGGTCAACGTGGTGGAAAAACCCACCGGGGCCTTGCAGATCGGAGCGGGTTACTCTTCCTTTGAAAAGTTGTTCCTGACCTTTGGTATCCAGCAGGACAACATCTTCGGCACGGGCAACTACCTGGGCACTCAGGTCAGCACCAGCAAGTACAACCAGATTTTCACGGTGAACTACACCGATCCGTACTTCACGGATGATGGCATTGCACGCACAGTCGATTTCTTCCATCGCGCGTCCAAGCCCTACATTGAGCAGGCCGGCAATTACCGACTCATCACCACCGGACTGGGTTTGCGTTTTGGCATTCCGGCCAGCGAGCTGTCGCGCTTCACCGTGGGCGCCTCGGTGGAAGAGACCACCATCCAGGTGGGTTCCAGCATGCCGGCCGCCTACCTCAATTACGTGGAGCGTTTTGGCACCACCAGTCGCTCCACGCCGCTGTCACTGGGCTGGGTGCGTGATTCGCGTGACAGCCCGATTGTTCCCACCCGTGGCGGTCTGTCCCGCGTGTATTCCGATTGGGCCGTGGCGGGTGACACGCGCTATGTGCGTTACGGCGGTGGTCATCAGCAGTTCATTGCGCTCACCAAGCAGTACAGCCTCGCACTCAATGCCGACGTGGGCTTTGGCAAAGGCCTGTCGGGCTATCCCTATCCGGTGTTCAAAAATTACTTCGTGGGTGGTCTGGGCTCTGTGCGTGGCTTCGACCAAGGCTCGCTGGGACCTCGTGATCTGACCGGCCTGATCCTGGGCGGCACCAAGAAGGTGGTCATGAACGCCGAGTTCCAGATGCCGTTCCCGGGTGCGGGCAACGACCGAACCCTGCGTCTGTACACCTTCCTTGACGCCGGCAACGTGTATGGTGAGTACGACAAGATCGATGTCTCCACCCTGCGCAGCTCGTTTGGCATGGGCTTTAGCTGGGTGTCCCCCATGGGCCCGCTGCGTCTGGCCATTGCCCGGCCCATCACCAAGTTCGCTGGCGATAGAATCTTGCCCTTGCAATTCCAAGTTGGAAATACCTTCTGATGAAAACTTCCCTGCGTTTCTTCTGGCCCGCCTTGGCGCTGTGTGCCTTGTCGCTGACTGCCCAAGCCCAGGAATTCCGGATCGGGTTCGTCAACACGGATCGTATCTTCCGCGAATCTGCCCCGGCCAAGGCCTCGCAGACGAAGCTGGAGCAAGAATTCGCCAAGCGTGAAAAAGAGCTGGTTGACATGGGCAACACCCTCAAGTCCGCCTCCGAGCGCTTTGAGCGCGACGCACCCACGCTGTCCGAAACCCAGCGCAACACCCGCCAGAAACAGCTGGTGGACCAAGACCGCGAATTCCAGCGCAAGCGCCGTGAATTCCAGGAAGACCTCAACACCCGCAAGAACGAAGAGTTCCAGCAAGTGTTGGAGCGCGCCAATCGCGTGGTCCGTCAGGTGGCCGAAAGTGAAAAGTACGACCTGGTGCTCCAGGAAGCCGTCTACATCAACCCCAAACACGACATCACCGAGAAGGTCATCAAGGCCATCAACGGCGGCGCCAAGTAAGCCGAGGTCGCCTTGCGGCTTGGCCAGATCATCGATGCGCTGGGTGGCAGCCTCTCGGGCTCACCGGATCTGCGCATCGATCGGCTTGCGCCGCTGGACACCGCAACCCCACACAGCCTGAGCTTTGTCAGTCAGGCTCGGTATTTGAGCGGGGTGGACACCACCCAGGCCAGCGCCGTCATTGTTCGACCCGAGTGGCAGTCCCGCGCCGAATCTGCAGGTCTGGCCTGCATCATCACCCCAGACCCCTATTTGTACTTTGCGCGCCTCACTCAGTGGTGGCGCGCTCAGCAGCGCCCTCGGTCCGAAGGTCCGATGATCCACCCCAGTGCGGTCGTGGATCCCACAGCCCAGGTGCATCCCACGGCGCGTATTGGCCCCCTGTGTGTGGTGGAAGCTGGTGCCCAGGTCGGAGCCCACAGTTGGCTCAAGTCGCGTGTCACCCTTGGCGAGGATTGCCGTGTCGGTGAACGCTGCATCCTTCATTCGGGCGTCGTGATTGGTGCCGATGGTTTTGGCTTTGCCCCGCAGGCATCTGGTTGGGTGAAGATCGAACAACTGGGCGCGGTGCGCATCGGCAACGATGTGGAAATTGGCGCCAACAGCTGCGTGGATCGCGGCGCGCTGGATGACACCGTGATTGAAGACGGCGTCAAACTGGACAACCTGGTGCAGATTGGTCACAACGTGGTGGTTGGCGCGAACACCGCCATGGCCGGTTGTGCGGGGGTGGCCGGTTCGGCGCGCATCGGTGCAGGTTGCACCATTGGGGGTGGGGCTGTGGTGCTGGGCCACCTGACCCTGGCCGATGGCGTGCATGTCTCCGCGGCCTCGGTGGTGATGCGCTCGATCTCGCAGCCCGGCCAATACAGCGGTGTGTTTCCCATCGACGACAATGCGTCCTGGGAAAAAAATGCCGCCACGCTGCGCCAATTGCATCGGCTGCGCGAGCGCATCCGAGCCCTAGAACAATCCACAGGACAGACCTCATGAGCATGGACATCCATCAGATCTTGCGTCAACTGCCGCACCGTTATCCCATCCTGCTGGTGGACCGTGTGCTGGAGATCGAGAAGGGCAAGAAGATCCGCGCCCTCAAAAATATCTCCATCAATGAGCCATTCTTCACGGGGCATTTTCCCCATCGTCCGGTGATGCCGGGGGTGTTGATGCTGGAAGCCCTGGCACAAGCGGCGGCGCTGCTGGCTTTTGACACGCTGGGCGTCACGCCGGACGACAAGACGGTGTATTACTTTGCCGGCATCGATGGTGCACGCTTCAAGCGTCCGGTCGAGCCAGGCGACCAGCTTATCCTGGAGGTGGAACTGCTGCGCATGAAAGCGGGCATTTTCAAGTTCGGTGCCCGTGCCCTGGTGGGTAGCGAAGTGGCCACCGAGGCCGAGTTGATGTGCACCATGCGGGCCATTGCCTGAGTTGCAGGCCATGAGTCGAATCCATCCGACCGCGCTGGTGGATGCTGGCGCCGAAATCGACAGCACCGTCGAGGTGGGGCCCTTCACGGTCATCGGTCCGCATGTGCGTATCGGGGCAGGTACCCGCGTCGGTGCGCATTGCGTGATTGAGGGGCACACCACCATTGGGCGCGACAACCAGATCTTCCAGTTCAATTCCCTGGGCGCCATTCCGCAGGACAAAAAATACGCGGGCGAGCCATGTGAACTGGTCATTGGGGATCGCAACACGGTGCGCGAGTTCTGCACCTTCAACATCGGCACCGCCACCGATGCCGGCGTGACGCGCATTGGTCATGACAACTGGATCATGGCCTATGTGCACTTGGCCCACGATTGCCAGATTGGCAACCACACCATCTTTGCCAACAACTCGCAACTGGCGGGGCATGTGCATGTGGATGACTGGGTCATCCTGGGCGGTTTCACGGTGGTGCACCAGTTCTGTCGGCTGGGGGCACACAGCTTCACGGCCATGAACTCCTTGCTGTTTGCCGATTTGCCCCCGTTTGTGATGTGTCAGGGTCAACCCGCCCAGGCGCGGTCCATGAACTATGAGGGCTTGCGTCGGCGTGGTTTTTCACCGGAGCGCGTGCAGGTGGTCAAGGCCATGCACAAGGCGCTGTATCGGGACAACCTCACCCTGGCGCAGGCAGCGGAGCAGATTGCCGCCTTAGGGCAGGCGCATCCTTCTTCCGCCGACGATGTGGCCATGATGAACCGCTTTCTGGCGGATTGCTCCGAGCGACGCGGCATCGTGCGCTGAGGCGCGCGGGTTGCAGTGATCACAGGGACGAAGCGCAGCGACATGGCGGCCACGCTGAACTCACTGGGCATGGTGGCTGGCGAAGCCTCTGGCGACTTGCTGGCCGCTTTGGTGCTGGCAGGCGTGAACCAACGCTGGCCGGGCGTGCAATGCATGGGTATTGGTGGACCACGCATGGCAGAGCAGGGCTTCCAGGCCTGGTGGCCGCATGAGCGTCTGGCGGTGCGCGGCTACATTGAAGTGCTACGCCACTACCGGGACATTGTGGCCATTCGCAACGAGCTGAAAGCGCGCTGGCTGGCCCAGCCGCCGCAAGTGTTCATGGGTGTGGATGCCCCGGATTTCAATTTGTCCCTGGCGAAGGCCCTGCGCGAAGCCGGCGTGCCCACCATGCAGATGGTGTGCCCCTCCATCTGGGCCTGGCGCCCCGAGCGGGTGCAGACCTTGCGTCAGAGTGTGGACCACGTGCTGTGCCTGTTTCCCTTTGAACCCGAATTGCTGAAACAGCACGGCATTGGCGCCACCTACATGGGGCATCCGTTGGCGCAGGCCATCCCCATGCATCCAGACAAGGCCGCGGCCCGCCGGCGTCTGGGCCTGCCCGCTGATGCGCGCGTGGTGGCCTTGCTGCCTGGTAGTCGTGCGTCGGAAATCCAATACCTGGCCGAGCGTTTCGTGCGCACGGCCATGTTGCTTGCACAACAGCATCCCGATTTGCAATTTGTCTTGCCTGCCGTGCCCTCACTTAAGCCGCGACTGGATGATTTGCTGCAACGCCTGAAGGCCCCCGAACAGTTGCGCGTGTTGTCCGGACAATCGCATGATGCACTGGCGGCTTGTGATGTGACGCTGGTGGCCAGCGGCACGGCCACCCTGGAGGCGGCCTTGTTCAAGCGCCCCATGGTGATCGCCTACAACATGCACTGGCTGAGCTGGCAGCTGATGCGCCGCCAGCGTTTGCAGCCCTGGGTGGGCTTGCCCAACATCTTGCTGCAAGACCGGGTGGTGCCCGAGTTGTTGCAAGACCAGGCCACGCCGCAGGCGATGGCGCAAGACCTGATGCACTGGCTGGATTCACCGCAACAGGTGGCAGATTTGCAGCAGCGCTTCGAGCAGTTGCACCATACCCTGACCCGAGACACGCCCACATTGGTGACCGATGCGATCCAGGAAGTTCTTGACCGCTGAACAGGCCACGCTGTCGTGGGACATCCCCGGGCTGATGGCCGGGGTGGATGAGGCCGGCCGTGGACCGCTGGCCGGACCGGTGGTGGCTGCTGCCGTGATTCTGGACGACCTGCGTCCCATCAAGGGACTGGCCGATTCCAAAAAACTCACCGCCCGCACCCGCGAGCGGCTCTACGATGAGATTCGGGCGCATGCCCTGTGCTGCAGCATTGGTGAGGCCACGGTGGAGGAAATTGATCGCCTCAATATCCTCCAGGCTACCCTGCTGGCCATGCAGCGGGCCGTGGCTGGCTTGCGCTTGAAGCCGGTGAAGGTGCTGATCGATGGCAACCGCATTCCTGTGCTGGACGTGATGGCTGAAGCCATCGTGCAGGGAGACGCCAAGGTGCCGGCCATATCTGCAGCGTCCATTCTCGCGAAGGTGCATCGGGACCGATGGTGCGAGGAGATCGACGCGCAGTATCCTGCGTATGGTTTTGCGGCCCACAAGGGCTATGGCACGGCCGTGCACTTGCAGGCCTTGCGCGAGCATGGGCCGACTCCCTGGCATCGGCGCAGTTTTTCACCCGTGGCATTGGCGTTGGCCCAAGGGCAGGGGCCGTCATGAGTACCGCGCCCATCTCGCCTCGTCGCATCAGCTCGCGCGACAACCCGCGTTTCAAGGCGCTGCGTCAACTCGCCAGTGACAACACGGCGTATCGCCGGCTGGGGCAGGTGTGGCTGGAAGGTGAGCACTTGTGTTCGGCGGCATTGGCGCGCGGAGTGTCCATGCAGTCCTGGGTCTTTTCTGAGTCTGGCTGGGCCAACCGGGGGGGCAGTCTGTCTCCGTTGCAAGGGGAAGTGCTGGTCTTGCCGGATGCCTTGTTTGCCAGTCTCAGTGAGCTCCCGTCCCCGGGGGGCGTGGCGGGCATCTGGTCCTTGCCTGTCGCCATGACGGTGGATGCCACGGCGCACACCCTGGTACTGGACCGAGTGCAGGACGCTGGCAATGTGGGCTCCATGTTGCGCAGCGCCGCTGCCATGGGCGTGACGCAGGTGCTGGCACTCAAGGGCACCGCAGCCCTGTGGTCGCCCAAGGTGGTGCGGTCCGGCATGGGTGCGCACTTTGCGCTGCGTCTGGTGGAAGGCTTATCGCCCGATGACCTGGGGGCCTTGCAATCGCCGTTGGTGGTGACCTTGCCGCATCAGGGACCATGGCTGCATGAACTCACCACAGCCAGGTCATTGCCACATCCGTGTGCCTGGGTCTTGGGGCACGAAGGGCAGGGCGTTCAGCCGGTCTTGATCGAGCGGGCTGCGCTGTCGGTGCGCATCGCGCAACCCGGTGG
>VEQI01000145.1 GCA_018883305.1 Limnohabitans sp.
CTGCTGCTCGTGCCCGAGTCGTGGGTCAGCGCCACCGTGGGCGTCGCAATCGTCTTGTCCAGCGTGAACGTCAAAGTTGCTGACGACGTGTTACCCGCCGTGTCAGTGTCCGTTACCACCACCGTGTGACTGCCATCTGTCGTGGGCGCCGTGTAGGTGCTAGAGGCCGTCCCCGTGTCCACGGTGTAGGTACGCGTCACATCATTTGCAGCCGTACTGATGGTCAGTTCAGCGTTGTTTGTAATCTTGTCAGTGCTGCTGGTCCCAGAATCAGTTTTCAGCGCCACCGTGGGCGTCGCAACCGTCTTGTCCAGCGTGAACGTCAAAGTTGCTGACGACGTGTTACCCGCCGTGTCAGTGTCAGTGACCACCACCGTGTGGCTGCCATCTGTCGTCGGTGCCGTGTAGGTGCTCGAGGCCGTACCCGTATCCACGGTGTAGGTACGCGTTACATCACTTGCAGCCGAGCTGATTGTTAGCGCAGCATTGTTGGTGATCTTGTCACTGCTGCTCGTGCCCGAGTCGTTGGTCAGCGCCACCGTGGGCGTCGCAATCGTCTTGTCCAGCGTGAACGTCAAAGTTGCTGACGACGTGTTACCCGCCGTGTCCGTGTCCGTGACTACCACCGTGTGGCTGCCATCTGTCGTCGGTGCCGTGTAGCTGCTCGATGCAGTCCCTGTATCCACCTTGTAGGTTCGCGTCACATCACTTGCAGCCGCGCTGAAAGTCAACGCAGCACTGTTGGTGATCTTGTCACTGCTGCTTGTACCGGAGTCTGTGGTAAGAGAAATAGTTGGCGTTGTCGGTGCCTTTGTATCACCCGACAAAGCCAGTGACGCCCCGAGACCGCGGCCACCTGCAAGGTTCGTATAGGCACCTTCAGCAATAGTGACTGAAGCAGACAACTTATCAGTGTCAGCAGTTGGTGTGAAGACAGCTGTCCACACTTTGGCGCTAACCTTTGTGAAATCAGTAATCGCGCCGCCAGAGGGTACGACATCAGTTTGATCGAAACCTTCAGGCGCCTGATCAAAAGTGAAGGTCAACAGAGCCGTTTGACCAGAAATAAGCGTGGTCTTGCTGGCGGTGATGTTCACCACCGGCGAGTTGGTGTAGGTCAGGGTGGTGGACCCCGTGGCTCCGAGGTTACCTGCAGCATCGTAGTAGGCGCCACTCAGGTCCACCTTGATGGTGCCCACGGTGGTGGGGGTCAGGGTGGCGGTGTAAACCTTGCTGTTGCTGGACACAGCCAGGTTTGAAAGGGTACCGCCCGTCACCACCACGTCGGAGGCGCTGAAGCCCAGCGGCACTTCCGAGAAGGTGAAGGTCACGGTGGCCGTCATCCCTGCGCCGAGGTTAGATACGTCGGTCGACAGCGTCACCGTAGGCGCAGCGGTATCGCTGGCCAAAGTACTGACAGTACTGGTCGAATAAGTGGTAGTCAGCGTGGACGCCTGGGTGGTCGCGCTGTTGGACAGCGTGGTCAACAGTGCTTCAGCCGCCGAGCCGGTAGCTGCCTTGTATTCGGCAATGATGGAAGCTAAGCTGGATGCCGACGCGAGTGCAGATGAGGCCAAACCGTTCATACCCACCTGGGTCACATCCAAAACCGCGTTGGCGGCCTCTTTGATGCTAGCTACTGTTGCAGTGCCAGAAGCTATTGCGGTAGCTGCGGTTAGCGCCACATTGGAGGTCACCGCAGACACCGAGGAACCGGTCGCCTCAATAAGTTTATTTACCTGAGCCGCAATTTTTGGATCTGAATATGAAGACAACTTGGTAGAAACCACCGCAGTGAACACCGTGGCCATCACCGAAGCGGCATCGCTGGCAGTGGCCGAGGTCAGCTTGGTCAGGTTGGCGCTGCTCAGGTTCGCCACATTCGAGAAGGCAGAAGCGGCAATGTTGGCCGCAGAGTCGGTGGCCCCCAGGCCCACCGCCAGCTTGGTGGCGGCCTGCACCACCACCAGCACGTTTTGCGACAGGGCCTGCAATTTCAGTGCATTGCCAGCGGCGGCAGCCGTGGTGGCATTGGTCAGCGCCGCAACGGGGTCGGTGTTCAGGTCGGTGGAAGAAATACCGAGGTTGGTCAGCAAGGTGTTGGCGGTGGACTCGCCATTGCTGACGTAGACCGTGGTGTACAGGGTGGTCAGGGGCGTCAGCACGGCCGAGCCGTTCAAGGCCTTCAGCATCGGCACTTCGGCCTTGGTGTCCGAGTCCACACCGCCCAAGGAAACAATTTGCTTGCCGGTCAGCACTTCGCGGGTGTCAAAGCTGAACACACCGGAAGAGTTGGTGGTGGCGCTGGGTTCGTTGGCGTCCTTGTCGTTGTTGGCGTTCAGGTCGGCAAACACCACGGCGCCCTGCACATAGCCGTCCACCACGGTGGCAGACACAGGCACTTCGGCGTCCAGAGTGAAGCTGGCGGTGCCCGCCTCACTGACGTTGCCCGCGGCATCTTTGGCCACGGCGCTCACGGTGATGGTGCCATCGTTCAGTTGCGAGGCACCCGTGCCCAGGTCGGCCGCGGTCAAGGTGACGGCCACGGGGGTGCTGCCGGCACCGGTGACGGTCTTGGTCACTTTTTGCGTGCCGTTGGTGAAGGTCACGGTCACGGTGGAGCCGCTTTCGGCCAACACGGTTACCACACCCGAAGCCTGCACGGCCTCGGCCGAGCTGGCGGCGTAGCCCGTCACGGTGGTGTCGGTGCTGATGCCCAAGCCTAGGTTAATGGTGGGCTTGGCAGGCGGCGTCGTGTCCGAACTGCCACCACCGCCACCGCCACCGCCCCCTGCAGCGCCCGCGGCCAACAGGCCCACGGCCACCATCTGCCCGGCCGACAGACCCGCGGCTGCGACAGCTGCTGTTTCTGCCGCCACGGCACCAGTGGCAGCCCCTGCGGCTGCACCCGCGCCGCCTGCCCCGCCCGCGCTGGCACCAGCGCCAGCATCGGTGGCAGTGGCCGCTGCTGCAGGCGCTTGCGCCAGCAGCACACCCTCGGTCAGGGTCTTGAGGGCCGACAGGTCCACGCCCAATGTTTGCAGCATGGCCTCACCCGAAAGCGCAACGCTTGGGCTGTCTTCGTTAGACAGCCACTCGGTGGCGACGGGCATGTCCTGGACCAGTTTGGCCAGCGCTTCGCTGACCTCAGCCACGGCGGCTTCCGAGCGCACTTCGCCGCTGAGCACAGCCGACAGCTGCTCGGGGGTCACGCCCCAGGCTCTCATCTTGGCCGAGGCCTCGTACACCAGAGCCAGCAGCGCTGTGCCGCCCAAGGCCTTCAACAGGGCGTTCGAGCCCTTGAACACGGAACGGCGAGCCGAACGAGAGTTTTCCGAATGAGACTGGTTCATAGAATTCACAGAACTACCCTGTTAATGGATGGAATATTTCCAACGATGGAATTTGGTTATCAATTTACCACAGAATCATGTCATTGATTCTGACAAATTCTTTATTTTTGAGCGGCTTGGTACACCTCTCGGGCCGTCACCCGCAAGCGGTAGGCGTTGGCCTCCATCAGAGGCACGTCGTTGCGGTTGAAGTCGAACACATCGGTGTCCAGGCTGTGCCGAATGCCCGGATAGGCCCCATAGAAAGGCTCGATGTAGTTGTCCTTCTGCCCCACCTTGGTCTCCACCCCCACCTCCCAGCGGTCACGCAGCCGCCAGGTGGTGGGGCCCAGCGTCAGGGCCTGTTTCGGTCCCAGGGGCAGGGTCAAAGAGAAGCCCATGTAGGCATTGCGGTTGGGCAAGATGTCCGAGGGGCCGGTCTTGCGCCAGAAAAACTGTAATCCATAGTCGTCAAAACTGAACGAGGTGCTGATGCGATGCCCCGTGTCGTTGTTGTGAAAACGCCCCGTGGCGTAAGTCACCTGGAAGTTCGAATCAAACGGTCGCACCCCCAGGTTCAAAATGTTGGGACGACGCACCTGCACCATCTCCGGGTTGTGCCACTCGCCCCGAACCCAGGTCATGCGGTACTTGCCGTCCTCGCTCGCCCAGTAGCCATTGAACTGCTGCCCCGAGGTCTTGTAGCCCAGGTCGCCCTTCATCAGCTGGCCCCACAGGCGGGGAAACACCGAGGGCAGCAGGCGCTGCTGGTAGCCCAGCAAATTGGCGCCCGGCCGCGAGGCCTCGCCCATGCCCACCCGGCGGAAATAGCTGTTCTTGTCCTTGAAGTCGTCGCTCTCGGTGATCAGGCGGGCGCGAAAGCCCTGCCAGAAGAGCCCCCTGGCCAAAGGTACCTCCCAGCCCAGGGTGGTGCCAATGGAGTAATCGAACAGGCCAAACTCGGTGCCCGCGGTGTAGGACGCGGCCGGGCTGATCTCGAACTGCGGCATGAAGCGCTTGCTGTGCTCGCCCCTGATCAGCCACTGCACCTGCGCAAAGTCGGGCAAGCGCTCCTGCTCGTAGTGAAAGCTCAGCGCCCGCGCGCCCATGCACAAGTCGTTGCCCTTCAGGTAGTCCTTGATGCAGTCAAGCGCCGAGAACGGGCCGCCCACGCTCATGCCGCCTACGCTTTGACCCATGAAGGTGACGGCGATGCTCAGCTGTGAGGCATCTGAAATGTTGACCTTCCTCGCGGCCAGCATGAAAGAGGCCATCGCCGCACCAAAGGCGTCCAGGCGGTTTTGGCGCCACACGCGCGGCTCGGCGCGCACGATCCAGCCGGAAGGGGTTTTGCCGACGTCTACGTCAGAGAAGCCGTTTTGCGAGAAAACCTCGGCCAGGGCGCGGGCCTTGTCATGGTCGGAGGTGGGTTCGGGCTCGGGCCGGGGCTCGGGTGGGGGGGGCTGGGGCTGTGACGCTGCCAGCGGGACCGTCGGCCAGGGCCGTGTGTCAAGGGGTTGGGCGGCAGACTCCTTGTCGCCCCGGCCAAAGTAGTAGGTCTGGCCTACTGTGGCCTGACTGGCTTGCTGGTCGGTGTGGTGGGTGAACTTTTTGCTGGCGGCCAGGTGCAGGTCGGCGTTGCCGGTGATTCGGTGGCTCCAGGATATGCCCGCTCGACGCTCGCGGGTGTCGGTCTCTGCAAGCAGGGAGAAGTGGTCGGTGAGTTTGAGGATGGCGCTGCCGAATTTGCCGTTGATGAGGCCACCACCGTGGCTGGAGTCAATGGAGGAGGCCGTACCAGCACTCAGCACAACGGGGCCCGAGGTTAGCGAGCCCACCACGTACTTCTGGCGGTAAAGGGTGGCTGCGCCGCCGTAGTCGGTGATACCCACCGCCAGATCGGGCCTCAGGTAGCCGTTGTTGGCGATAGTGGCGCCAAAGATTTTCTCAAGCGGCAGCTGGTACTTGCCGCCCACGGAGAGGTCACGGGTGCTGGACTGACAGCCTGCAAGGTAGGTGTCGCAGTTGAGGTCGCCGTTGAAGGTCAATCGACCCACGGCCTCCAGGCCCTCGACGAGGCCAAAGCCCAAATTGAGGCCGCCAAAGCCCCCCACCCCAGGGTAAAGCGCATGAAACTCGGGGATGGAATTGGTCAAGGCCAGCCCCATGCTGCCACTCTTCATGGTGAGGGCCGTGGGGGTGTTGATGACCCCCGTGTAGCCTGAAGGAGCCAGGGGCTGGGCGCCGGCACTCAGCGCAAACAACGCCACAGCGAGCCCCACCAGCCAGACTTGCGCGCGCCAACTCGAAATCTGGAGGTTTTTCAGCATCATGAGCGTTTACAGAACGCGTCATTTTAGGGGAAGCGTTTAGGGACTTGAAATGATTTGAGGAATTGGCAGGCTCAAGCCTCAACACCCCGCTAAATTTAGCGATAGACCTCACGACGGTGACCGATTTCGACCACAAGGATCGTTACCACCCCATCATTGATGTCGCATATCACTCTGACATCACCAACTCGGTAGCGCCAGTACGAGCCCAGCTTCGGGCCTACCAAATTTTTTCCTTGGCTGCGAGGATCCTCCAAATGAGCAACCCTCTCATCCATAAAGTCAAGCACCCGCAGTGCTATTGATTTATCTAGTTTTTTGAGTTGCCTTTGAGAGGTCTCGGTGTACTTAATGGCCCAAGCCAAGAGAGCCCCTTACCTTGCTGGAGTCGATGACGACCTCCTGGCCTTTGCGCACACGCTCCATGGTGGCGTCTGCCAAATAGAAGTCCTCCAAATCATCCAGGCCACTCTCGATGAGTTCGCGCAGGTAATAGGACTTAGCGCGACCTGTCATATGCGCGAGGTTGTCAAGACGTTGCTCGATAAGCGGATCCAAGCGAATTGATACGGTCATAAAGATCTCCGTTTATTGGTATTGATTGTAATACATCAATGACAAATGTCAAATCGAGACGAAGATTTAGCGGGCCACTTCCGCTCTTTAGCCTCTGATTTGGGTTCGTTTTGTAGAGATTACATTTCTAAATCGGTGGCGATTGCCCTCACGCCCTTGACCAACTGGTTGATGGCACGCTTTTGGTCGCGCAGTCTGTTGGTCAATTTGGTTTGCTGGTCTCTTGCTCGCCCAAGCATTGCCTTGTCTTGCAGCTTCAAAAAATCTTCGATGAATTTGATTTCTTCGGTGCGCTCTTTACCTTTTGGTCTTTTATTGGGCGTTGTAAACGTCACCGGCACACGCTCTTTGTTTTGGTGTTGCTGAACCAGTCCGTAAAACGCAAATCGTTTTGGGTCTATCGCCCAATCTTTGATTTCAGCATTCACATCCACTTCGCTTTGCTTGATCAAAAACGCCTCGTTGCGTTCGAAGTCAATGATGCGTTTAGCGAGCTCGGTTGCTTGCGTGTCTGAATCGCAATCATCTCGGATGAGCGCAACAACTGCCCTTATTTCTGCTTCAAAGGCTCATTCCTCAATTGGCAATGACAAAGCGTGTTTGGTGGCGTTGACGCTCGCACGCCTTTTGCCCTGATCTGACTTTGGGCCGGTGGATTTGAGGGCGTTGGCCTTATTTGCGGCACTTTGCTTGGGGTTTGTCATTGTTTGACGGCTCCAATTGTTTGACCTCAGTGATGTTGATCGCTTGGAGGTCGCGCTTGATCAACTCGTTTTGAAGCTTGAGACGCTCTTGTAACATGGGTCGATTGACTAGGGCTTCGTAGGATTGTTAAAGCTGGGTGAGGGTCTTGGTACGCAGGGCTATTTGCTGATCGAGTTTGATGAGTTTTTCGTTGCAATTACTCATCGCAGCTTCTAGCAAGCTTTCGGTTGTGTGACCGTTCTTTTTGAACAAATCAATAACGTCTTGCTCACTCCACATTTGCCCTAGAATCAAAGTCCGTATGGCATGACGCTGACTTTCCTTAGTTGTGTAGTCTGTCAAATGACCAACCATGCCCTCCAAAATTACTGACCTCTTTTGCGTTTCGTAGCGGCGCATCCACCAGATGCACTGAAAGATTTTTTCGGCTAAAAACATCTGCAACTCTGTTGTTGCGCCAAGCTCCTTGAGAGTTCCCTCGTACCCCTGCCTGTACAAAGTGTTTGACTCACCGGGTAGAAGAGGATGGCTTGCCCCCGCCGCTTTTGAGACTTTTGCGGCGGGTTGAGTTGAACCATCAGCATCAGTTGGCACCGCTATTACCCTCTTGGACATTTACAGGCCGAGCATTCTTTAGACAAACACCCGGGGAGTTGTCGATCGTTCCGACAAATTTAATTCCAGCCCGTTCCAAACAAGCCCTCAACGATTCAAGCGTACGCGCATGCGCCGGCGGAAGGCCATCAACCGCTTCTAGGCGCTTGATTGTGGCGAACACCATTCGAGCATACAAAGCAGACATGAGCGAATTCATCCGATACTGCGATGAAAACAAACTTGCCGCCCTACCGGCCACACCGCACTACATCGCCAATTTTCTTCTAAGTTCCATGTCTCAAGGCGTCAAATCCGCAACCATTCGCAGAAAAGCCGCATCCATCAGCGC
>VEQI01000146.1 GCA_018883305.1 Limnohabitans sp.
CAGGTAGCCGACGATGTCGTCGCCCAGGTCGATTTCAGCGCCTTTGGCATCCACGGTCTTGACCTTGCCAGTCACGATGGAGCCCTTGTCGTTCACCGAAGTGAAGGTCGAGAAGGGGTCGCCGTCGAGCTGCTTGATGCCCAGGCTGATGCGCTCGCGGTCCACGTCCACGGCCAAGACGATGGCTTCCACTTCCTGGCCCTTCTTGAACTCGCGCACGGCGTTTTCGCCGGACTCGTTCCAGGACAGGTCGGACAGGTGCACCAGGCCGTCGATGCCGGCAGCCAGGCCCACGAACACGCCGAAGTCGGTGATCGACTTGATCGGGCCCTTGACGCGGTCACCGCGCTTGGTGTTCTGGGCAAACTCTTGCCAGGGGTTGGCACGGCACTGCTTCATGCCCAGGGAGATGCGGCGCTTGTCTTCGTCGATCTCCAGGACCATGACTTCGACTTCGTCGCCCAGGGACACGATCTTGGAAGGGGCCACATTCTTGTTGGTCCAGTCCATTTCAGACACGTGCACCAGGCCTTCGATGCCGGGCTCGAGTTCCACAAACGCGCCGTAGTCGGCGATGTTGGTGATCTTGCCGAACATGCGGGTGCCTTGGGGGTAGCGGCGGCCAACGCCCATCCAGGGATCGTCGCCCATTTGCTTGAGGCCCAGGGACACGCGGTTTTTCTCGGTGTCGAACTTGAGGATCTTGGCGGTGATTTCCTGACCGGCGGTGACCACTTCGCTGGGATGACGGACACGGCGCCAGGCCATGTCGGTGATGTGCAGCAGGCCGTCGATGCCGCCCAGGTCCACGAACGCACCGTACTCGGTGATGTTCTTGACCACGCCGCGCACGACGGAACCTTCCTTCAGGGTTTCCATCAGCTTGGCGCGCTCTTCGCCCATGGAGGCTTCCACCACGGCGCGGCGGCTCAGCACCACGTTGTTGCGCTTGCGGTCGAGCTTGATGACCTTGAATTCCATGGTCTTGTTCTCGAAGGGCGACAGGTCCTTGATGGGACGTGTGTCGATCAGCGAGCCGGGCAGGAAGGCGCGGATGCCGTTGACCAGCACGGTCAGGCCGCCCTTGACCTTGCCACTGGTGGTGCCGGTCACAAATTCGCCGGACTCGAGCGCTTTCTCGAGGGCCAGCCAGGAAGCCAGACGCTTGGCGGTGTCGCGCGACAGGATGGTGTCGCCGTAGCCGTTTTCGACGCTGCCGATGGCCACGGACACGAAGTCGCCGGCCTGGACTTCGATCTCGCCCTGGTCGTTCTTGAATTCTTCAATGGGGACATACGCCTCGGACTTGAGGCCGGCGTTCACAACCACGTGGTTGTGCTCGACGCGGACCACTTCAGCAGTGATCACTTCACCCGTGCGCATTTCGGAGCGCTTGAGCGATTCTTCAAACAGGGCGGCAAAAGATTCAGACATGTGAGTTCCTTGTTCCGACGACGGGAAAGACCCATGCACCATTGCACGGGACGTGGGCCTGACGACGGCTGGGGGTGCGGCATAACCGCAGTTTAAGTTGTTGATCCACACCGCCGTTGCGCATGCAGCGCGGGAGGGAGCGTTGTGGGCCCGTGCAGCCCTGGGTCAGAAGGGCTGCCTGCCTTGCCACCAGGACAACACCTGCTCCACCGAGGCTTCGATGGAGAGGCTGGAGTTGTCCAGCATCAAGGCATCTTGTGCTGGCACCAGGGGAGCAACGCTGCGATTGCGGTCGCGGGCGTCACGGGCCTCCAGGTCGGCACGAAGTTCTTCGAGTTTAACCGAAAAACCCTTTGAAATCAGTTGCTTATAGCGTCTTTCGGCCCGTTGGGCGGCGCCGGCGGTCAAAAACACCTTGAGCGGGGCCTGCGGGAAGATGACCGTGCCCATGTCGCGGCCGTCGGCTACCAGGCCAGGCAGGCGGCAAAAGCTGTGTTGCAACTCGACCAGGGCGGCGCGCACAGCGGGCAGGGCGGAGACCCTGGACGCGTTCATGCCGGCTTCCTCGGTGCGGATGGCCTCGCTGACATCCACCTGGTCCAACCAGATCTGTTCACCCTCAAAACGCACGGGGAGGGTGCGGGCCAGGTCGGCAATGCGTGTTTCGTCCGAGGTGTCCAGCTGCAACCCGGCGCGCACCGCGGCCAGTCCGGTCAGGCGGTACAGCGCGCCCGAGTCCAGGTAGTGGTAACCCAGCGTCTGCGCCACGCGCGAGGCCAGTGTGCCTTTGCCCGAGGCCGTGGGGCCGTCGATGCACAGCACTGGCACGCGGCCTGCACGTGGCGTGGTCACGCTGAACAGGGTTTCGAAATAATCGGGGAAGGTCTTGGCCACGCAGGCCGGATCTTCAATGCGCACCGGCACGGCATCGGGATTGAAGGCGGCCAGCGAGAAGCACATCGCCACACGGTGATCGTCGTAGGTGTGCAGGCTGGCGGCACGCCATTGGCCTGCGGGCAGCGGATGCACGCGCAGCCAGTCCTGGCCCTCGTCCACCGTGGCACCCAGCTTGCGGCATTCGCTGGCCATGGCAGCGATGCGGTCGGTTTCCTTCACGCGCCAGCTGCCGATGTTGCGCAGCGTGGTGGGGCCGTCGGCGTAGAGGGCCATCACGGCCAGTGTCATGGCGGCGTCGGGAATATGGTTGCAGTCCAGGTCCAGTGCCTTCAGGGGCCAGGCGCCACGACGCACGTCCAGCCAATTGGGGCCGCTGGTGATGTGCGCGCCCATGGCCTGGGCGGCCTCCATGAAGCGGATGTCGCCTTGAATGGAATCGGCGCCCACGCCGTGAATGCGCACGCCGCGCTCAGAGGCCAGCGCGCCCAGGGCGATGAAGTAACTGGCGGAGGAGGCATCGGCTTCGACATGAATTTCGCCGGGCGAGCGGTACTGACTGCCTTGCGGCAAGGTGAACCGCGCCCAGCCCTCACGCTGCACCTGAATGCCATAGCGGGCCAGCAGGTTGAGGGTGATGTCGATGTAGGGCTTGGAGATGAGTTCGCCCACCACTTCGATGGTGATGGATTGTTGTGCCGTGGCCAGCGGCAACGCCATCAACAAGGCGGTGAGAAATTGACTGGAGACATCGCCGCGCACTTTGATGGGGTGGGGAATCTTCAACGCGGGTTGACCAATGCGCAGTGGCGGATAGCCCTCCACGCCCAGGTAGTCCACCTGGCAGCCCATTTGACGCAAGCCATCCACCAGGTCGCCAATCGGGCGCTCGTGCATGCGGGGCACGCCTTGCAAGGTGTAGTTGCCGCCCAGCACGGCCAGCGCGGCGGTGAGCGGACGCATGGCCGTGCCGGCGTTGCCCATGAAGAGCGTGAGCGGGTCCTGGTGCGCGGTGCGACCGCCCAGGCCCTTGACGGTCACGCTGATGCCTTGCACGTCCACGCCGCAGCCGAGTTGCCGCAGGGCTTGCAGCATCACGCGCGTGTCATCCGAATCCAGCAGATCGTGGATGTGCGTGGTGCCCTCACACAACGCGGAGAGCAACAGCACCCGGTTTGAAATGCTCTTGGAGCCCGGCAGAGTGACCGGGCCGTTGGCGTGCGCAAGGGGGGGCAAGTCGAGGAAGGTGGTGGCGTACATGGCGGGGCGCGGTTGAGGTGCGCGTGCGAGATGGCGCGATGGTCTGGGGCTGACAGGTTACTTGGCGGATGACGCAGGTTGTCCCGCCGGTCCGGGCCAGGCGGCTCGTGCATCACGCGCACGGGCCACGGCTTGTTCCAGCGCGGCGCCATCCGATTGTTCAATGGCGAGCTCCAGTTGCGCCAGGGCCTGACGAAATAGCCTGGACTGATGCAGCACCTCGGTGCGGTTGCTGAGCAGGATGTCGCGCCACACATTCGGGTCACTGGCAGCAATGCGGGAGAAGTCACGAAACCCCGGGCCCGCCACCGCCATGAAGTCGGCGCCATGCGCTTGATCGATCAAGGCGTGCACCGCGGCAAACGCAATCACGTGGGGCAGATGGCTGACAGCGGCCAGGGCGGCATCGTGCTGCTGCGGGTCCATCTGGATCACCTGGCTGCCCACGGCCTGCCAGAGTTGGCGAGCCAATTCGATTTGGGCGGAGGTGTTGTCGGGCAACGGTGTGAGGATGGTGACGCGCTGTCGGTACAGCTCGACATCGGCGTGATCAATGCCGGCCAACTCCTTCCCGGCAATGGGGTGGGCCGGCAGGAATTGGCCCAGTCGTTTGCCCAAAGCATGCTTGGCTGCTTCAATCACATCGCCTTTGGTGGAGCCGACGTCCATCAACAGGGCATCGGGAGCCAGATGGTCACGGATCTCTTCCAGGCAGGCTTGGGTGGAGCGTACAGGCACCCCCAGCAGCACCACATCACTGTGTGAAACGGCTTGCACGGCTGTGAGGGCTCGCTGGTCGATGACACCCAACTCCAGCGCACGCCGCGTGGTGCGCTCCGAGGGACTGTAGGCCACGATACGCTCCACCAGCCCCGCGCGTCGCAGAGCCAGCGCAAACGAGCCGGCCATCAGGCCGCAGCCCACCAGTCCCAGTTGGCGAATCATTCGCTGACCGGGTAAGAACCCAGCACCTTGTAGAAGGCGCACAGGCTTTGCAGTTCCTGCAGGGCCGAGGCGACATGCGGCTGTGTGATGTGGCCCTGGATGTCGATGTAGAAGTAGTACTCCCACTGGCCCGATTTGGCCGGGCGGGATTCGAAGCGGGTCATCGACACGCCGTGGCGTTTCAAGGGCACCAGCAGGTCATGAACGGCGCCCGGACGATTGGGCACGGAGACCACCAGGCTGGTGCAGTCCCTGCCCGAGGCCGGCGGCGTGGCCAGGGTCTGGGGCAGGCAGATGACGGAAAAGCGCGTGCGGTTGTAGGCCTCATCCTGAATGGCATGCGCCACGATGTGCAGACCAAACTGACCTGCAGCACGTTCGCTGGCAATGCCAGCCCAACTGGGGTTGGTGGCCGCCAGACGCGCGCCTTCCGCATTGCTGGAGACGGCACGACGCTCCGCGTTGGGCAAGTGTTGCGACAACCAGCCCTGGCACTGCGCCAGCGCTTGCGGATGGGCCAGCACCACCTCGATGCCTTCGGTGGTGTTGCTCTGGCGCAGCAGGTTGTGGCGCACCAGCAGGCTGACTTCACCAATCACGTGCACGGGTGAGCGCAGGAATAAATCGAGGGAGCGAGCCACCACGCCTTCGGTGGAGTTTTCCACGCCCACCACGCCGTACTGGGCGGTACCGGCGGCCGTGGCGTGAAACACTTCATCAAAGTTGGCGCAGTAGGTCAGATCGGCTGCGCTGCCAAAGAACTCGATGGCGGCTTGTTCGCAGAAGGTGCCTTGCGGGCCCAGCACAGCCACACGTTGCGGCGCTTCCAGTGCCAGGCAGGCCGACATGATTTCACGCCAGATGGCGCCCACATGACGGTTGTGTAGCGGCCCCGGATTGGCCTTCTCGATGTTCTGAATGACCTGGGCCACGCGGTCGGGGCGGAAAAACGCCGAGCCTTCCTTGCGCTTCAACTCGCCCACTTGCTCGGCCACATGGGCGCGCTGGTTGAGCAACTGCAGCAACTGCTTGTCCAGCGAATCAATTTGCTGGCGCAGCACGGCGAGGTCGGCGGACTGTTGAGGTTGGGTCATGCTTGTGCCTTTTCGAAATCGCGCAGATAGTCCACCAGGGCTTCAACGCCTTCCATCGGAATGGCGTTGTAGATGCTGGCACGCATGCCACCCACCGACTTGTGGCCCTTGAGCTGCAACAGGCCGCGCGCCTTGGCGCCTTCCAAGAAGGCCGCGTTGCGCGGATGTGTGGCTTCTAGCAGCGGCTGGCCGTCATCACCTCGCAGGAAGAAGGGCACATTCATGCGCGAGCGGCAGCTGGCTTGCACCTCGTTCACATAGAGCTGTGAATTGTCGATGCAGTCGTACAGGTATTTCGCTTTCGCAATGTTGCGCTGTTCCAGGGCTGCCACGCCACTCAAGCTGCCTTCACGTTGGCGTGCAATCCACTGAAAGGTCAGTCCCGCCATGTAGATGCCATAGGTAGGCGGCGTGTTGTACATGGAGCCGTTGTTGGCCACCAGCTGGTAGTCAAACGCGCTGGGGCAGACGGACAGGGCATGACCCAGCAGGTCTTCACGTACCACCACCAGCGTCACGCCAGCGGGGCCGATGTTCTTTTGCGCGCCACCAAAGGCCAGGCCCACGCGAGACCAGTCCACTGCACGCGAGAGCACGTGGGAGGAAAAATCAATCACCAGGGGTGCATCGCTACCCAGGGCTTTCAGGTCGGGCAAGGTGTGGCATTCCACACCATGAATGGTTTCGTTGGAGCAAAGATGCACATATTGCGCGCTGGCATCCAGTTGCCAACTGGCGGGGGCAGGCAGGGACTTGAAGCCATCGGCCTGGCTGGACGCGGCCAGGCGCGGTGTGCAGTAGCGCGCGGCTTCCTTGAAGGACTTCTGGCTCCAGCTACCGGTCACCACAAAATCCACGATGCCGCCACGGCTGAGGTTGAGCGGAACAATCGCGTTTTCTGCGATGCCACCACCCTGCATGAACAGGATCTTGAAGTTGGCAGGCACCTGCAGCAGGGCACGGAAATCCGACTCAGCCTGCTCGTAAATGGAGATGAATTCCTTGCCGCGATGGCTCATCTCCATCACGCCCATGCCACTGCCATGCCAGTCGGTCATTTCTGCCGCTGCTTGCTGCAGCACTTCCAGTGGCATGGCCGCGGGACCGGCCGAGAAATTGAAGGCGCGTGTCATGCGTGACTCACTCCTGGGCGGGGGCGTCTTCTGCGCCGGCCTCATCATCCGAAGGGGCGGCGGCATCGTTTTCCACAATGCGTTGCAGGCCGCTCAATTGCGCGCCTTCATCCAGCGCAATCAGTGTCACACCTTGGGTGGCTCGACCCAGTTCGCGAATTTCGGAGACACGGGTGCGCACCAGCACACCGCGGTCGGTGATCAGCATGATCTCATCGTCGGCGTGCACCAGCGTGGCAGCCACCACTTTGCCGTTGCGCTCGGATTGCTGGATGGCAATCATGCCCTTGGTGCCACGGCCATGGCGCGTGTACTCGGTGATGGACGTGCGCTTGCCGTAGCCGTTTTGCGTGGCAGTGAGCACGCTTTGTTGCTCGTCTTCGGCCACCAGCATGGCAATCACACTCTGGCCGTCTTCCAGCATCATGCCGCGCACGCCGCGGGCATTGCGGCCCATGGGACGGACGTCGTTTTCATCGAAGCGCACGGCCTTGCCACCATCGGAGAACAACATCACGTCGTGCTTGCCGTCGGTGAGTGAGGCCCCGATCAGGTAATCGCCTTCATCCAGATCCACGGCGATGATGCCAGCCTTGCGCGGGTTGGAGAATTCCGCGAGCGAGGTCTTCTTGACCGTGCCCATGGAAGTGCCCATGAAGACGTAGTGATCTGCCGGGAAACTGCGGAACTCACCGGTGAGCGGCAGCACCACATTAATCTTTTCGCCCTCCGCCAGCGGGAACATGTTGACGATGGGGCGGCCACGCGAACCACGAGACCCAGCGGGCACTTCCCAGACCTTGAGCCAGTACAGGCGACCCCGGTTGGAGAAGCACAGGATGTAGTCGTGCGTGTTGGCAATGAAGAGCTGGTCGATCCAGTCGTCTTCCTTGGTGGCGGTGGCCTGTTTCCCGCGTCCGCCGCGTTTTTGCGCGCGGTACTCGCTCAGCGGCTGGCTCTTGATATAACCCTGGTGCGAGAGCGTGACCACCATGTCGGTGGGCGTGATCAAGTCCTCGGTCGACAGGTCGAAGGAGCTGTGTTCGATCTGGCTTCGCCTGACGCCCAGCTTGGACTGACCAAACTCCTGGCGGATCAGCTTGAGCTCGTCGCCGATGATCAACGA